>JAJRTT010000162.1 GCA_024278155.1 Bacteroidota bacterium
GCATCCACATAAGCTTTTAACATCAATGCATTCCAGGAAGTAAGTATTTTATCGTCCAATGCCGGCCGGATTCGTTTTTCACGGAATTGCATCAACTTACGTTTCATTTCGGCGAAAGATGTTTCCAACTTATCGGCATCCAGTTTTTTCATGGCAGCAAATTCGTGCAAGGTTTCTGACCGTAAAAGCACATTCTTGTCCCCTTCCCATAAAGCATCCCCATCAACATGATAATATTCCATGAACAAGGGAGCATCACTTCCCAGGGTTTCCTTTAATTCCTTTGAAGTCCAAATATAAAAGTCACCTTCTTCCCCGTTGCTGTCCGCATCCAGTGAAGAATAAAAAGCCCCTTCCGGCGAAGTCATTTCCCTTTCGATATATTCCAGCGTTTCCGAAATTACAGATCGAAATAAATCAGAACCGGTCAACTGATGGGCATGGCTATAAACCGAAACCAATTGTGCATTGTCATACAGCATTTTTTCAAAGTGGGGCACTTTCCATTCCCCATCAACAGAATAACGGGCAAAGCCGCCGCCAAGCTGGTCGTAAATCCCACCAAAGGCCATTTTTCTCAAACTTAATCCTACATAATCCAAAACGGCTTTATCATCCGTTTGATAATAATAGTCCATCAAAAATCCATAACGTGATGGCATGGGGAATTTTGGGCTACCTGTTGTTCCTCCTTCTACCAAATCAAAAGAGGAACGCATCCCATGATAAAACTTTTTTGCATCTTTTTCAGTAAAACCTTTTTTTTCTTCCAAAGCGGAAAAAACACCTTCATTATTTACGGATTGTGTGATTGATTCAGCCTGCTTCTCCAAATCATCCCTCCTGCTTTTATACATTTCTGCAATTTGTGTAAGGATGCTTTTCCATTTATGCTTCGGGAAATAAGTACCGCCCCAGAACGGCCGTCCATCCGGCAAGGCAAAACAGTTGAGCGGCCATCCACCGCTCCCACTGATTATTTGCACGGCGTTCATATAAATATCGTCCACGTCGGGCCGTTCCTCGCGATCCACTTTTATACAAATAAAATTCCCGTTCATCAAACGGGCCACTTCTTCATCCTCAAAACTTTCATGTTCCATCACATGGCACCAGTGGCAAGCCGAATAGCCAATGCTTATCAACAACGGCTTATCTTCATCCCTGGCAAGCTGTAATGTTTTTTCGTTCCAGGCGTACCAGTTTACCGGATTATGTGCATGTTGCAAAAGATAGGGACTGCTTTCGCCTATGAGTGCATTGGTATGTTTGTATTTATCTTCCATATTGCTTTCTTTGTTTTGGGAATTGGCACAGGATGAAAAAGAAAAGGAAACCGCTATAAACAATATTATTGTTGGCAATCTTTTTTTTTCAAACGGATTTGTCATTCTTTATTTGATTTATTATTCTGACAAACAACAATTTTTAGATGGAAGTGTTTTTCAGGAAACATCATTGATAGAAAAAACGCATTGGAAATCCAAAACCAAACAATTCGGAATTACAAAAGGATTTTTTGACAGTACGCAAAAAAAAATTGGAAAAGACTGATTACAAGATCAGCCAAACGCCATTTGGGTATTTTCTCGATTTGGATATAAACGCCCCGGGGTTTTCGCTGGCACGTGTTTTCAAGAGTTTCTAAAAACCGATAGGCAATAAACGTTTAGCTATCACCAAGCAGGTTAACTATTTTTTCAAGGAATTGCTGCCTCTTAAAGGGTTTTGAAATGTAATCATCCATCCCAGCCTCTATACAAAGGTCTTTGTCCGATTTCATGGCAAAAGCGGTAAGCGCGATTATTTGGATATGCTCCCCTGCCCCTTTCGCTTTTTCCATTTCCCTGATCGCCTTTGTGGCCTCATAGCCATTCATAACAGGCATCTGAACATCCATCAAAATCAAGTCGAATTCATCTTTCCCATAAGCTTCAACTGCCATCTCACCGTCATCCACAACAGTCAGGTCCCAATCCTTCGATTTGGTTATTGCCTTAATCAAGAACTGGTTTGCTTCATTATCTTCCGCCAACAAAATCCTTACTTTTCCGGCATCGGGTTCCCTGTCACCAACATAGTCATTCATATATTCTTTTTTTATGCCCGAATCCCGCACATACGGGACGGGATTGGTTTTAACTTTAAAATCCACATCGACAATAAAACGGCTTCCTTTGCCGGGAGCCCCTTCTACACGAATACTCCCCCCCATCATTTCAACCAACTTTTTTGTAATGGTCAGCCCCAGCCCTGTCCCTTGTGATTTCTTCACAAGGTAATAGTCGAGTTGCTTGAATTCATCAAATATTGTTGCCCTCTTGGCGGGATCGATCCCCATTCCCGTATCTTCCACGGCCAATTCAACTTTTACCTGTTTCCCATCGCTGTTTGAAGTTGCAAAAATACGAACATTTCCTTTATCGGTAAACTTTATTGCATTGCTCAACAAGTTGGCCAGGATTTGTTTCAACTTAAAACCATCCCCGAACATCTCGTTTATATATATTTCGTCCAGGTCAAGCGAAAGGACAACCCCCTTTCCCTTAAGCTTCCGCATAAAAAAACCCGATGTTTCCTTTATGATATTTGAAAGCTTGAAATTACTCTCGTGAAGCTTTATTCTACCAGCCCCAATTTGAGAATAATCAAGCAGGTCTTCAACAATCTGTAACAAATGTGTTCCCGATTGCTCGATGAGTTTCAGCATTTGCCTTTTTTGATCATCGGTTTCGTTGTTTATCAGGATTTCCGAAAACCCCAATATCCCGTTCAATGGTGTCCTGATCTCATGGCTCATATTTGCAAGGAACTGACCTTTGGCCTTGTTGGCCTCTTCTGCCTCTTTTCTTGAAACGATAAGGTCTTCCAGGGAATCAAGGCGGACTTGCTCCAATGACAATGCTTTGGCCAGGGTATCGATAACCTGGATTTCACTCTCTGAAAAACCGCGTTCCTTTGTGCACAACACGCACAAATTACCGCTTGGCTTCCCATCCGCTATTATGGGATAACCAAATGCTGTATTGATGTTGAGGTCTTCCAGCAATGGGTTCTTCTCAAAAACCTCTGGCTCGTTTTTTCGGGTCAGGGAAAACGGTTCTTTCCCATACCGCAGGTAATCGACCAAGAAATCGTTCATTGCGGGCGTGCCTTTACGGACCAGATCGGCTGGTATGTTATAAAAAGAAATGGGGGAAATAGTTGTACCGTCTTCACTCAGCCGGTTATACATCGAAAACTCACCGTCAAAAATATCGGCGGTTTTTTTTAGCAGGATTTCAATATTTTTTGCCGGGTCGATCCCCAGTTCAAAAAACACTTTGTTCAATTCCTTTATTTTCTTTTCTGCATTTTTCCGATCGGTGATATCTTCAACAGTCCCTTCAAAATAAACAATATCCCCCTCGTTGTCCCTAATGGCCCGGGCACTTTCGGTAATGAAAATCCCGGCTCCATCCTTTCTGATCCAGGAAGATTCAATACCGGTTACAATGTCTTTGTTCTTGAAAAGCTCCGTGAACTCTTTTCTCGAATACCCTTGGCTAAACCCCTCTTTCTCAAGATTTCTTTTGGCAAGTTCCTCAAGTGAACCATAACCGAGCATCTTGACAAGAATTGGATTGGCCATTAAAACCTCGCCCTCAAAAGTCGTCCGGTACAACCCAATAGTGGAATTTTCATAAAGGCTTTTAAACCTTTGTTCGCTTTCCATTAATTTCTTTTCCGTCATTTTTCTTTGGGAACAGTCATTAAGTACAATCGTAATGATATCCCCGGGATGGAAATTCATAAAAACATCCAACCAGATACCCTGGCTTTTTAAATATATCTCAAAACTGTAATGGGTTAAACGCTTGTTACTGTTCAGACAGAAATTTATGTGTTCGTCAAATTCGACGTAGGACTCAGGGAATACCTCGGAATACATTTTCCCGACAAGTTTTTCTTTTTTGATGCCCGCGATCAATTCCATGGCACTATTTACTTCCAGGATTTGAAAATCAACTTTATCGCCGGGTTTACCATAAATAATTTTTTCCTTCACATAGGGCAAAGGGATTCCATCAATAATCTGGTTATTCGCTTTATTTTGATTCCTGAAAAAATCCATGTAAATAGTTTATCCTTCGTAAAAAAAAGCTGCAAAAATAGTCAATATATGAAAGGGCGAACAATTGTCCCACTGTTGTGTTTTTCGGCATCCTTACCGATAATCGGAAAAGTCCCTAAGGTCAAGACTTGAAAATATCTCTTTGAAAAAAGGGGGGTTTCCAATCATTTTGCTGTAAACACGGCACATGACATACTGGCACAACAAAACCGCATACCATTAATTCCCTATGGCTTACAACCATCTATTGACCCATTACTTTAAGAGGAAATCAATATCGTCCCCGGGCTGGTATTCTTTTGGGGATTTCCCATTTTTAAACCAACGCATTGGCCTTTCGCCCAAAAGTTCCATGGAATCGCCCTTTACCCTCAACAAGGTTCCTTCGCGCAAGCCCACCACATTCACATTGTTGTTGATGACCATAAACTCTTCCAATCTTTGCTCACGGGTTTCACCCCCATGACCCTCCGGGTTTGCATCCAGGTAATGTGGGTTTATCTGAAACGGGACAAGGTTAAGGCAATTAAAACTGTCCGGTTCAACAATGGGCATGTCATTTGTCGTCATCATTGTTGGACATGCTATGTTCGCCCCGGCGCTCCAGCCCATGTAGGGCATCCCCCTCCCCACTAATTCGCTGATATGCTTCATCAACCTCAACTTATGCAGCATATAGATCAGATGAAAGGTATTCCCCCCTCCCACCGCAATGGCAAGTGCATCGCGCAGGGATTGTACAGGGTCTTTTTCACGATGGATGGAATACACCTCAAAACCCAATTCCATAAAAACCTCGTTGACCCGTTCTTCATAGACCTCGTATGAAGCCTCCACCCCATCTTCCGAAAGGGCCACCCCGGCATATGGGATAAACAGCACTTTTTTAATCCCTGTTTTGTTCAGGAAATCGGAAATGTAAGGCCTGGGCCAATCAAGGTATCTTTCTCCGTAATTTGTGGAGTTACTGATAAGCAATAATCTCTTTTCCATAGTATTATTTTTAGCTGGTAAACTCTGTAAAATTTACCGCTAATATACAAATTCTTTTTCAACTGACAGGAAAATGTCAAAATGCAGATGCCCCGATTGTTTTTAACGCGGATTGGATTATCGCAGATATGGTCGCCATTGGCCTACTGGCCACAAACCAATCAATACTGCAAAAAAGATCAAGATTTAATTGTTCATCCAGGATATGGACAAAACCAAGGCACTACCACTTTTTGATATAGGCTTTCTTAAAGTGCTTGAACCAACTATGCCCCTCGGTATATTTCTCCACATTTTGTTTTGGATCGGAGGATTTGTCCATTGATTTATCGTACATCGCCATTTGCTCGGCAAGGCCAATTTGCATATTGCGGGCATTTTTAGCGGAAATATTATTGTTCTCCAAAATCCTCAATAATTCAAGGGCGGTATCGTACTTATCATTGGCCTGATAAAAGTTAACCGTATTTTCAAGAAGCGCGAGGTTGTTTTTAATACTGAAAAGATAGTGCAAAGGCATGGGCTCGATTTTGGTCCTCACGATTTCAAATTCCTCTGAAAGCAGCTCCATCTTTTCATAAATTTCGATAAACTGGTCGTGGTTGCCTTTTTTCAGGGCTTTCTGGGCTTCCAGTGCCAGGGTTTGGTATTTGGCTGCGGGGGCGTACACATCCAACAGATTGCGCGAACGGTCAACATCCAGCCCACAATAGGGGTTATCCTCGTACAAATTATCTGAGACCTTCAGCAATTCAACTGCCTTCACATAATCACCCGAACCGATTAATTGCTCTGAATGGCCCAGCAATTTCGCAAATTCAACTCCCGATTGCGCACAACCTCTTGAGAATATTTCATTGTTCAAAGCGGTAAGGCTTTGCTGAACTTCGCCATTGTTGACCAAATCGTACTTAAACTGCAATTGCAAACAACTTTCATAGATCGCTTTGGCTTTTTCAGTTTGTTTCCTTTCGATATAATGCATGCCAAGCTCACATTGACGTTGGATATAAGGAATTTGCGAACTGGCGACAAAAGCTTCGATCCTGCCCGTATTTTCAAAACGGAAGCGGGAGTTCAGTTCTTCGGCTTTTGTAAATACCTGTGTGGCCACAGAGTAATCACCTTTGCTCAGGGACGAAATCCCATCAGAAATAAACTTCTCGTAAAAATGCCAGTTAATCCCCTTTTCCACCTCAAGGATATCGGGTGTCCGGTGCATAAGGTCGGGGTTATCTTCCAATAAGGAATTGGCCATGGCCAAATACGTTTCAGCAGAACTTTCCGATCCGGTCTTCAACATTTCATTGGCTTCCATCATCCTACTTCGGTAAAGGCCGTTGACAGCTTCCCGTTTCCCTTTGTTTATCTCGTAGTTAAAATTGTACCGGTCAATCGAATTTGAGATTTCACCCGCTTTCGTAAAACAATACAATGCCTTGTCGAATTCTTCCTCTTCATTAAGTTTGTCCCCTTTCACAACGAAAAGCGTAACCAGTTTTTCCATCATTTTATTGACAGAGGCATCCGAAATAATCGAACTGCTGTTATCAACCTGGAACGACCTTGCTTTATCAAGATATTGTTCGGCCAGGTCGTAATTGCCAATCTCGATGGCACGATCGGTAATATGCAGGTAGGAATTATAAATACCATAGTTTGCCTTGGAAACCATTAAGTCCAAAAGGGCGGTGGTTTCATAGTCGGAAACCCCTGTTCGTTCAAGGCTTATCGCATTTAAGATTACGCCCTTGGCGAGATAATACTTCTGGTCAAGGATATAGTTCTCGGCCTTTTCAGTATATTTTTGTAGGACCAGCCCCGTGAATGATTCAGAAGGGAGTTCAGAATAATCCATATCTGCCTTGGAGTAAATATCATCCATTCCAAGTAAAAAATCGGTTACGTCGGAATTCTCATATTCGATGCGCCCCATTTGATAGAACAGGGTGGAATAGGAATGGGTCACCTCCTGCGACATTTCGAGTTCGTGCCCGATCAGTTCAACATATTTTGTTGCGCAATCCGCAAGGTTTTCGTGCAACTGTATCCCATGCAGGGAATTGAGCAATTGATTATAAACGGAGCGGTAAGAGGTCAGTTTACGTTCAAATTTCGCAAGCACATCAAAGTACCTTTTTGGGTAATTGTCGCGGATATGCAACTCATCGACAAATTCACATTCGCTTATGCGCTGGAAAATGCGGCTAAGCTCGTTCAACTCAATATAGGTATCCAACACATTGTCCGTATTTTGGACATCGATGCTGTCGAAACGGTCAACGGCCTGTTTCAGGAAAGTGATGGAAGCAATATAATTATCGATTAAATTGATCCGGCGATTGAATTCTTTTTTGTCACCATCCCGGGAATAAAAGCTGATATTTTCAAAACGTATGGAATACGCATTGTCTCCTTCAGGATAATCAAAAGTAAAATCGAATTCCGCAACATTCTGCTCATTGAACTTGATTCCCTCAAAACCAGAGCTGACAAAGAACCCGCCATTGGCACTGACCACGATCCGAAGATCGGCCATATCGGGCATTAGGATATCTGAAAGGTCAAAACCTTTATAATAAACATCCCCGGTACATTTTTCACCGTTAAGGGTCGTAATTACCTTAAAGACCCCGTTTTCGCTTTTTTCGATGGATGAACTATAAGAGTAATTAAATGTGAAGGACGTTTTGTAAAGGCCGGAAAGATTATTCCTGGCAATTTCCTTTATGAAATAATTGTTTACCGAATTCCCGTCCGTGGCAAGTGTATTGAAACCAATGGTAACAGCCGATCTCTCATTGCTTTCAAAAACTGAATCGGAAGAAAACCCATTGAAGGAGAATGCAATTATTATAAATAAAATATGGAACCTGATAAATCTCACTGTTTAAAGTTAATGAATAAACCAATTTGCAAAATTACATGAATCATGTAACGCTTTTTGCAGATAAATCATTTTTATGAACACCTAACTTTTGATAAAAGTTATACGTACCTAAAGAAAAAGGTTGCACTCAAAGGTATAAAATTTAAGGGAATAGTTGGCAAACTTGCATCGAAAACCATATCGAATTACAAAAACAACAAATAACCATGCCGCTTTGTCCGTGCCCGAACATGAATTCTCAGGTTGGAACCCGTAGGCGAATTTTTCAATGCAGCCATCAAACAAATAAAAATCGGCTACTTTCAACGGGCATTTATGCCCAAATTGAAAATAACCAACCTCGATCTAATCCGTGCCCAGAACAGGAATCGAACCTGCACTCCCTTGCGGGAACTGGTCCCTGAAACCAGCGCGTCTACCAATTTCGCCATCTGGGCAAAACCATCAATTGTTTCAAATAAAAAACAAAACTGTGCTTTGTTTTAAAAATGTGCCCAGAACAAGAATCGAACTTGCACGACCGTAAGGTCACATGGCCCTCAACCATGCGCGTCTACCAGTTCCGCCACCTGGGCAAAATTTTAGGGCTGCAAAAGTATTAATTTTTGTTTAATTCCAAGACAAAATAGAAAAAACTTTATTTTTCTTTCAATGGTCTTAAAAAGCTATTCTCATGGAAGATTTATTATTTTTGCCAAATTAATAATATGTGTCCTTGTTCAAATGAAAAAAATCAAAATTTACGGAATAGAAAATTCAGGAAGCATTTACCTCGAATGGCTTATCAAACATAATCTTGGAGCTGCCTTCGATACCGAATACGAACTGGGCTGGAAACACCGTATTGCCCCGTCCCCCGGGGAAATACCTGCTTACCACAAGCAAAATACGGTTTTTGTCTGCCTTGTAAAAAACCCTTATACCTGGATGTTGTCAACGCATAAAAGGCCCTATGGGCATGAATGTTTGAAAAAAGTTAAGTTTGGCGATTTTATCAGGTTCTCCTACGGCGATTATCAAAACCCGGTTGTTTTATGGAACAAAAAAAACACTTCCTATCTTCAATTAAAAAACTATGTGGATAATTTCATGCTGATCAGGTATGTGGATTTGTTGAGCAACCCAAAAGATGCCATACAGGCCATTGCGGATAAAACAGATGCAAAAATGCCGGTTTTCTTTAAGAACACGCAATACATTTTATCTGGGAAAAGAGGCAAGACAAACCACCGTTTCCACACCGAACATTACCTGGAAGGGAAATGGAAGAAAAACTTGACCAATAGGCACGTTCAACAAATCAACGGCTTTTTGGACGAGAAATTAATGGGGGAACTAAACTATACAATTTTATAATATGTTCAACGAGGCGCAATTAGGGCAAATCAGGGATCACGGGATCCAATTAAAGGTTATCGAAAAGCAAATAGAAAATTTCGAGCAAGGATTTGATTTTGCCAATTTGATCAAACCGGCCACCATTGGTGATGGCATCACTTTTTTCGAAAAAGACGAGGTAAATGAGCTGGCCAATTTTTACGAACAAAATTCCGGCAAGAAAACGATCATCAAGTTTGTGCCCGCCTCCGGGGCCGCCAGCCGGATGTTCAAGGATTTGTTCGGTTTCCTTGAAAGTTTTGCGGAAAACGGTGAAGAAACAAAAAACATTTTGGCAAATAAAGATTTTGGCACAATCCCCTATTTTATCGAAAACCTTGGCAATTTTGCGTTTTACCCTGACCTGATGGAGGTATTGAAAGCAAACGGGGTTTCCATTGAGGAGGTTTTACGAAATAAGGAGTATCATAGAATCGTTGAATTCCTGCTCGGGGAACAAGGGCTTAAATACGGGCAACTGCCAAAAGGTTTGCTGAAATTCCACAAATATGGAGGATACAACCGCACCCCTGCCGAAGAGCATTTGGTGGAAGCCGCACATTATGGTAAAAGCAATTCCGGCAATGCACAGGTTCACTTTACAATTTCGCCCGAGCACAGTGAACTTTTCAATACGCACATTAATGGGGTAATCAGCAAATACGAGGATACCTTTGAGCTTAAATATGAAATCGGCTTTTCAGAACAAAAAAAATCAACGGACACCATTGCCGTTGACATGGACAACAAACCTTTCCTTGACAAGAACGGAAAACTGGTTTTCCGCCCGGGAGGCCATGGTGCGCTCATCGAAAACCTGAACGACCTGGACGGCGATATTGTTTTCATAAAAAACATCGACAATGTGGTGCCCGATTCCTTTAAAGAAGAAACAACTTTATATAAGAAAGCACTGGCCGGACTTCTGATAAAAAAACAAGAAAGCATTTTTAATTCCCTGGAACTGCTGGAAAGCGATACTATTGATGAATCCGATTTATGTAATATTGCCGACTTTGCAGAAAGCGAACTGAATATTTCCCTTTCCGGTTTTTTCAGCAAAATGAATTCCGGCGAAA
Source organism: Bacteroidota bacterium (assembly GCA_024278155.1). GTDB lineage: Bacteria > Bacteroidota > Bacteroidia > Bacteroidales > JAADJA01 > JAADJA01. The sequence goes on from JAJRTT010000162.1 coordinate 10,454, forward strand.
AGAAAACTTATTTGTCGCGCTATTTAAACAGGCCCATCCGCGTTTGTGGGATGGTGAAAAACGAAGGTGAACCGGGAGGTGGCCCTTATTGGGTAAGGAACTCCAAAGGGGAAACCTCTTTGCAGATCATAGAATCATCGCAAATAGACATGAACGACCCGGAACAAAAAAAGATTTCGCAATCGGCCACACATTTCAACCCGGTGGATTTGGTTTGTGGGATAAAAAACTACAAGGGGGAAAAATTCGACCTCCTGAAATTCGTTGACCCCGAAACCGGGTTTATCTCCATTAAATCGAAGGACGGACGGGAACTGAAAGCCCAGGAACTGCCCGGTTTGTGGAACGGTGCCATGGCCAACTGGACAACGATTTTCGTGGAAGTCCCGATCATCACTTTCAACCCGGTGAAAACCGTGCATGATTTATTGAGGGACACGCACCAATAACCAATTATTGTTTTAATGGAACCGGATAAACGAAAAGCCTCATTGGGTAAGCTAAACAAGCAATTTATTTTCAGTATAACAGCAATTATGTTGTTTACCCTTATTGTTTTTTCAAATTCAATCAATAATGAAATCTTGTATGGCTGGGATGATGGAGAATACATCGAAAATCAAGATATCAGGGATTTCAATGTTAGGGCTTTTTTTTCTGAGTACTATTTGGGGATGTACCAACCACTAGCGATATTTAGTTTTGCAATAAACTACATCTCGGCAAAAGACAATCCAGTACCATACCATACCACCAATTTATTTTTACATCTTTTTAATGTATTCCTAGTATTCCTTCTTTTCCAAAAACTTACCAATAAGATAGAAATCAGTTTTGCAGTCGCCTTGTTGTTTGCAATCCATCCAATGCATGTTGAAGCTGTATCATGGATTGCTACCAGGAGCAATGGACTGTACTCATTGTTTTATCTCGCTTCTTTGATAGCTTACATCAACTACATCAAAAAAAGATCATTCCTGAGTCTGGCAGTCTCATTAGCATTATTTACTCTATCATGTTTTTCGAAATCAATGGCAATTACCCTGCCGTTCATATTGCTATTATTGGACTATTATTATTCCAGGAAATTCAGTTTCAAAATTATTGTTGAAAAAGCATCTTTCTTAATAATCTCAATTATTTTCGGGATTATTTCAATTAAGGCGGCTACTGATTTTGGTCATTTACATTATCTGGAAACAGATTATTCATTTATAAACAGATTATTTCTGATAAGTTACTCCATAATGTTTTATATAATCAGGGTTTTTGCACCCATTCACTTATCGGCTGTTTATGCCTATCCCGGCCTTGATAATGAAATGTTACCTTATACGTATTACGGCAGCTTATTCGTATTGGTCATACTTGTGGTCTTGATATTTAGGCCTGGCAAACTTAAAAAAGAAATAATATTCGGTTTCTTATGGTTCATTATAAGCATTGCTATTGTCCTTCCCCTCATGTGGTCAAGGATGTTGATGTTGGCCGACAGGTACACCTATATTCCTTATCTCGGTTTGTTTTTTATCCTTGCAAAAGTTTATGCTTATACTGTTAATAGCCAAAAACCTTTAATCAAGAAATTTAGACCAATCATATATTCCACCCTTATTATCTGGATTGTATTCCTGGTTGTAAAGACCTACCAAAGTAATAATATCTGGAAAAACTCCGAGAGTTTGGTTACCAATGTAATAAACAATGAGCGGTCAGACAAGGACTTATCTATCGGATACTTTTTCCGTGGAAATATTTACGACAAGAAACAGGACTTCAAAGCTGCACTTAAAGATTTCACGAAAGCAATTGAATTGAACCCAGGATACACTATGGCATACAATAATCGCGGGATTATCAAAGGTATAATGAATGATATGAAAGGTGCGTACGACGATTTTAGCATGGCAATTGAAAAAGAGCCTGACTATGCCGATGCCTGGTATAACAGAGGGAATGTATTGTTTTATATCAAAAAAAAAGAAGAAGCATGCCAAAATTGGCATAAAGCTTCTGAGTTGGGATCACTGCAGGCAGAAAAGATATATCGGCAATATTGCAAATAGAAAATCCCTGGCCAATGAGCCTACCTTTTCACAACCTTTCCGACATAGATGTAGCTTTCTGTTTCCACCCTTACAAAATAGACACCCGGCCCCAATCCACCGAGTTTGATTTTTACGCTTGCGGCATTGGTTTCCTGTTGCAGAACAAGCTTGCCCCTTAGGTCGGTAATTTCCACTTTCTCGGGCATTGCGTCATTTGGGGGTTTAATGATTATGAAATCATTGAAAGGGTTTGGGGAAATGCACAACTTGGCAGCATTGTATTGAGGCGTTTGGGTTTCCGTATCAATTACCAATTCAAATGAGCAAGTATCGACAATTTCATTTTGCCCGTTTTTTATCCACCAGGCAATGGAGTAACTCCCAATTTCAAATTCTTCACCCGCAAGCGTTTCCAAATTATTGTAATCGTTTACGGTTGACAGGTCTTCATTACAGGGGTTTATAATGGTATCGGGATCAAATTCATTTCCCACAACCACATAGGTATTTGAACTGCCTGCTGTCCTTACCTGATCATCAATGCAGCTTAATGCAGGTTGGTATTCTGTCAATGTTGCCGGAACTGTAAGATAATTGTTGTCCTGGTCATCGGTAAGTGCGCACCTGAAGTGATTTCCAAACAAATCCTGTGAAACCCCGTTGATCTTCAACAAAGCTTTGTTGGCACCCTGAAACAACGTATTGTTTTCGATGTTTACCCATCCTGAACCATTGTCAACTTGCCATTGAAACACTAATACCCCCGCGGTTAAAACCGTAAAAGAAGCATCAGCCCCTTCACAGACTGTTTTATCGTAAGGATCGTTGATAACCCTGAAATAAAAGTTTTCTGCCCAACTCAGGTTTTCGGCAGGCCAGGAACCCAATGTAATATCATCGTACCCATCGTTGTTGATATCACCCACAGCCACTGCCCTAATATCCGGGTCAACGGCATAAGTATCGGCATCAAAGCCTTCCCCGCCATTGATATTTCTCAGGTAATAAGCCCTGTTGACCGTTCCGGCGGCTGAGACAATGTCCGTATTGCCATCATTGTTCAGGTCTCCGGTCGTATTATTATAGGCAGCGCCCCAGGTTTCAACTTCATGGTCGGTGAAGGTGCCGTCCTGATTGTTGATAAGCCAGTGGGTATTATCCGGTGCACAAACAATATCAAGATATCCATCATTGTTCAGATCGTCCGTGCTCAAAGAAGTAGAATAAGTCCCATAATCCACGGCAATTCCACCTGATGAAAAAACACCATTTCCATCATTGTCCAAAAAACCTATTTTGTTGTTATCAGAATAAAAAATATCCTCATCACCATCATTGTCATAATCCACAAAGCATACGCTCACAGGGGAGACCGTATCGCAAACAATGGTTTTCAGGAAAACCCCGTTGCCCTCCGTATTGTAATAAACAACAATTTTAGCATCGTTAACGAGGGCCATCAAAACATCAACATTATTGTCCCCGTCAATATCGGAAAAATCTATGCTTGCCGGGCCGTTTCCCTGTGTGTCGATATAAACAGGCGCACCAAACTGGCTCGAGCCGTCAATGTTCGGAATCCAAAAAAAGCTGTCGCCCATGGCATCGGCCACAAACAAATCCTCAAAACCATCGTTGTCGGCATCGGCAAAACCCAGGTCCCAAATATTGTAACCGGCATCAAACAGAACATGCTCCTCACTAAAAGGCCCGCCAGGCCCCAGGTTATCAACCCAGCAAACATACTGGCCATCGGAATAAAAAATATCCAGGTCCCCATCCTGGTCATAATCATTCATCGCCAAATGCCAACTGCTCCGGATCTGATTGATGTTATGAACAATGAAACAACTCTTCCCATTGACAAACCAGTCAATTTTATTGGCATAAGCTGCTTCCCATGAATCAACTGCCACAATGTCGATGAGGCCGTCATTATTGAAATCGCCCGAAGCCAAGCCGTGCGGTTCACGGACTTCGGAAGAGACCAACTGAGCCTGGAAAACTAGGCTGTCATTATTGAACAGGTAAATTTTATCATCATTGGGAGCCGAAGCAACGATATCCAGGTCACCATCAAGGTCGAAATCGGCCACGGTTAGACCATAGGCGTTGGTAAGCATTTGCGAAATAATAATCTGGGAGGAGAAATCCCCGTTTCCGTCCAGGTTTTGGTACCAGGCCAATTTATTGTCATTTTTTGAAGCAGAAATGATGTCGATGTTCCCATCATTGTCCAAGTCAGCAGTTACGATATTTGTAATGAAATCGGCCTGATCGGTAATAACCACCTCCGATTGAAACGTGCCATCGCCATTGTTCAGGAAAAACACAATTTTATCTGATTGTCCATATCCTGAAATAATATCGGGATAGGAATCATTGTTAAGATCGGCAGTTGTAACCACAACAGGGATTTGTGCCGAAGCCGTGACAATAATCGGTTCCGAAAAATCGCCGGAGCCATCGTTCAAGTACAGAAGTACGGTATTGTCGGTTTTTTGCACGGACAAAACATCCATGTCACCGTCCAGGTCCATATCTGCTGCCGTAACACTTGCTGCCAGCGTGGCATCTTCATTAATGTAAGGCTGAAGCGAAAAAATCCCATCACCTGTGTTTTTGTACCAGCCCACTTTATCGGAAACTTGCGAAACGGCCAAAACATCCATTAGGCCATCGTTGTCCAAATCAGCAGGGAACAATGAAGTACAATAATGAAAATCGGTTCCGAGAAGTATGAAGTCATCAAAGGCGCCCGTTTCGGGGTTGAACAAATTGCAACTTATTTCATTGTCCCCAAGGGATGAATAAACCACATCGTCGAAACCATCATTATTGAGATCGGCCGAGATAACCACCAGCGGATCATCGGAGGATTCACTGATCGTTTGCATAGGGCTGAAGACCTGGGCCTTTGCACCTATAAAAACAAAAACAAGTGCCAATAAGCCCCACTTGATGTTCA
>JAJRTT010000163.1 GCA_024278155.1 Bacteroidota bacterium
GGGAAGCCTGTTGTTAGAGAGCTTTGGTGGTAACATGAAATATAACATCATGGGGATTGCAAACACTTTTCCACAAGTATTCAGCGTCCTTGTCCATCCGGCACTCACACCTTTTAACGAATTATACTATACGATGGTACCGACAACGCCAGATCAATTCATGATTTTTACAGTTGCCATACAGGATACATGCGGAACAGGACAAATGATTTTCAATGCCGACCTGATGAACGGGTCCCAGGAGTGTGCACCCGATTGTTCTTTTGCCGATTTTAGCATCTACGACCAGGGCGACATGATCATGTTCCCTTTGGAAAGTTGTACAGTTGGGACAATGGAAAACAAGATTGAAGATATCCAGATATGGTCAATCAATAACATTGTTTATGTCAATGCCCCAAACATTTCCAATGGTGAAATCATTGTATTGGACATGATGGGAAAGGAAGTAGCGAGGAAACAAACTTCGCAAGGGATAAGTTCAATACAGCTCAATTCTGCCAATTCGTATTACATCGTAAAAGTAATAAGCGATGAAACTGTTAAGACCAGAAAAGTTTTCATCCGGTAAAGCGAGGTTCCCCGGCTCTTCATTTCTTTCAAATTATCTTCACCAATAAAATTAATTGCACTAATTTTAGCCCCTTATAATCTCTTTTGAAGGATTTTCACAAATGGGCATTAAAGTAGCAGTCGTAATCTTAAATTGGAACGGGAAAAAATTCCTTGAAGATTTTCTCCCGGGCGTGATAGAACATAGCCGAAACGATGCCGAGATTATTGTGGCCGACAATGCTTCCTCCGATGGTTCGGTAGCCTTTCTCAAAAAACGGTTTCCTGAAATCCGTATTATCCAGAACAAGGTAAATGGAGGCTTTGCCAAAGGTTATAATGATGCGCTTGCCGAAGTAAAGGCGAAGTATTATGTCTTGCTGAACTCTGACATTGAAGTTACGCCCAATTGGATAAAGCCGGTGATCGACCTGATGGAAACGGACAATAAAATCGTGGCCTGCCAACCCAAACTCCGTGGGTTTCATTCCAGGGGAGATTTTGAATATGCCGGTGCTGCCGGTGGTTTTATCGACAAATATGGATATCCCTTTTGCCGGGGCCGTTTGTTCCAATCCATCGAGAAAGATGAAGGGCAATATGATGATGTTGCGGAAATCTTCTGGGCCACCGGGGCCTGCCTTTTTGTAAAGGCCGGGGTTTACCATGAACTCGGAGGCCTTGACGAACGTTTTTTTGCCCATATGGAAGAAATCGATTTTTGTTGGCGGGCCAAGAACCAGGGCTACAAAATCATGTATTGCCCCCACTCTACTGTTTTTCATGTAGGTGGCGGGACACTTCCCAAGAAATCATGGAAAAAGACTTACCTCAATATGCGCAACAATATTATCATGTTGTATAAAAACCTCCCCTCCGACAGGCTTTTAAAGGTCTTTATTGCCCGCTTGTTCCTTGATGGGGCAGCAGCTTTCAAATTTTTGATAGATGGGGGCTTTAAGGATTTCTTTGCTGTTGCCAAAGCACATTTCCGGTTTTATTCCATGTTGCCCCGTCTTGCAAAAGAGAGGAAAAAAGCATCCCTTGACCCTGTTACCGGGATTTACCAAAAAAACATCGCCTTTGAATATTTTTTAAAGAAAAAGAAAAAGTATTCGGATTTTGATGAGGGGAAATTTAGTTAGCAACTTATAGAAAACTCAATATTGCCAAGCGATAAGAATCCAAGCCAAAGCCAATAATGGACCCCGAAGCGGCCGGTGCAACAAGTGAAATGTGACGAAACCCTTCACGGGCAAATATATTTGAAACATGAACTTCCACAACAGGTGTTTCGATGGACCTTACCGCATCCGCAATAGCAACCGAAGTATGTGTATAACCCCCGGCATTCAGGATAATGCCATCACCGGAAAAACCAATTTCATGGAGTTTGTTGATGATTGCCCCTTCCACGTTGCTTTGGAAATAAGTGAACCCAACGTTGGGAAATTCCACATTTAGCTTTTCAAGATAATCCCCAAACGAAGTTTCCCCATAAATGGGCTTCTCCCTTTTTCCCAAAAGGTTCAGGTTTGGGCCATTGATTATTGATATTTCCATAGTTCTGTTTTTGGAAACAAAATTAGAGGAAAATATTTATTTATCCCGCTTATAAAATAATTGTAGTTTTGCACATCAACAGGGGTGCTTGTTTTTAAATGGGAACGTTCCATTAAAAACAGGCTGAGAACAGACTCTTTGCTTTGCCATTAAAAAAAGCAGGAACCTGATCCGGGTAATGCCGGCGTAGGAAAATCGAATTCCATTCATTTTGCTTTCCCCTTTTGTAATAAACAATAAAAAGTATTAAAGGAAATCTTGACTCTAAGAATCTTGGCCCTATAAAAACATTAAATTATGAAACTGTCAACACTTATCTCTCTTGCAATTGTTTTTCCCATTTGGGCATTGGCACAGTTTTCCATTTCAGGGATTATTACGGATAAAGAAACCGGGAAAACCATGCCCGGTGCAAGTGTGACAATTGACGAAACATTTTTATCAACTTCAACGGATGCGAGTGGCAGCTATGTTTTCAAAAAACTAAAATCAGGGAAACATACCGTAAAAGTCTCCTTTATTGGTTATAAAACAGTTGTAAGGGATGTTGATCTCCAAAGCGATTTGACATTGGATCTTGAACTGGTTTATAGCAGTATCCTTAGCGAAGAAGTAATCATTCAAGCCAGCCGGGCACAGGCAAAATCCCCAACGACCTTCACTACAATTGACGAGGAACAAATTTCAGAGAACAATACCGGACAGGATTTGCCCTACATTCTGCAGCTTACGCCTTCGGTGGTTACCACTTCCGATGCTGGTGGTGGCGTGGGATATACGGGCATTCGCATCCGGGGAACCGATATTACCCGCATCAATGTGACCATGAACGGGGTGCCGATAAACGATGCCGAATCCCAGGGTGTTTATTTTGTTGACCTGCCCGACCTTGCATCTTCGGTGAACAATATCCAGGTTCAAAGAGGTGTTGGGACATCTTCAAATGGCCCTGCTGCTTTTGGGGCCAGCATCAATATCCAGACAACAAAACTCAATGCCGACCCTTATGCGGAAATCAATAGTGCGGCAGGTTCTTTCAACACATTTAAAAACACCTTGAATTTTGGTTCAGGGTTGGTCAACGGCAAATGGGCTTTTGATGGAAGATTGTCGGCCATAAACTCAGATGGCTATATTGAGCGGGCTTCTTCAAACCTCAGATCATTTTACATTTCAGGAGGCTATTATGGAGAAAAGGACATCCTGAAAGCCATCATTTCCTCCGGCCGCGAAAAAACCTATCAGGCATGGTACGGCACGCCCAAAGACAGCTTAATAACAAACCGCCGGTACAACCCCAGTGGGGCAATGTATGGCGAAAATGGCAATATCACGGGTTATTATGATAACCAGACCGACAATTACCAACAAGACTATTATCAACTGCACTATGCCCACCAGTTCAACCAAAACCTAAACCTGAGCTCCACTTTGTTTTACACCAAAGGAAAAGGATATTATGAAAGTTATAAAAACAAGAAGAGTTATGCTGACTTTGGCTTCGAGGATGTAATTATCGGAAGTGAGACGATCACAAAAACCAATATGGTCAACCAAAAATGGCTTGACAATGATTATATGGGCGTGAACCTGTCCATCAACTATACGAAGAACAAAATAGATGTTGCTTTTGGGACAGGTGGATATTATTACGAAGGCGACCATTATGGATATATTGTTTGGGCCGAACATGCAAGCAATAGTTTTATCGATAAACCCTGGTACATGAATACCGGGAAAAAAGGCGATAGCCATATTTTTGGCAAGCTGAATTACAAACCAAACAAGAAAATCAATATTTATGTAGATTTGCAATTTCGGCGGGTCAATTACCGGATTGATGGAACCCATGATGATCTAAGGGATTTAACACAAAAGCACAACTTTAGCTTTTTTAACCCAAAGGCCGGAGTTTACTATGGCCTTGACGAGAGGAACAGCCTTTATGGTTCCGTTGCCATGGCAAACCGGGAACCCAACCGATCGGTTTATCGCGATGCCGATCCGGGACAAATCATTAAACCAGAACGTTTAGTAGATTACGAACTTGGTTATAAATACAATTCAAACCAAATTGGATTGGAAGCCAACCTCTATTATATGGACTATGAAGACCAACTCGTGCTCACAGGCCAGATCAACAATGTGGGCGATGCCATTATGGTGAATGTGCCAAAGAGTTACCGGGCAGGGATAGAAATCGTTGCCGGGATCAATCTCCTCAACAACCTAAAATGGGAATTGAACGGTACGTTCAGCCAAAACAAAATCAAGGGCTTTGTCTCCTATATTGACAACTGGAACACCTGGGGACAGGAAATCGACTCCCTTGGCACCACGGATATCTCCTTCTCACCTGATATTATTGCCGGGAGCAATTTATCATACTTGCCTTTAAAAAACCTGAAAATCAGTTTGATTTCACGTTATGTTGGAAGACAATATATCGACAATACATCCAGCAAAAACCACAGCCTTGATCCTTATTTCGTGAACGACATAAAGATTTCCTATTCCATTAAAACAAATTTGCTGAAACGCATTGACCTTTGGCTAAGCCTCAACAATATCCTCAATACGGAATACGAGACCAATGCCTGGGTGTACCGTTATTATTACGATAATGCGGAATATGAAATGAACGGCTATTTTCCGCAGGCTAAATTCAATTTAATGGCCGGTGTGGGTTTGAAGTTTTAATTCCGTGCAGCTATTCGGGGTTTGCAGATCCAAAAGAGCTAATTTGGCAGGAATCCGAAAGGGCTTGAGAAGATTAACAAAAAAGGATTACCTTTGCCGCCAATATTAAAAACATCCATAATAAATCGAACATCCTTCCAACGGCAGTATAATCTCCCACAGGCAATTTTGTTCCGGGAAAAGACAATAAACACTCTACAATGATTACATTTGAAGAAACAGGTATTAGTCCTGAGCTACTGAAAGCAGTAGAAGAATTGGGTTACGAAGCCCCAACGGCCATACAGGAAAAAGTAATCCCGCACCTATTGTCCAACGACAATGACCTGGTGGCTTTTGCACAAACAGGGACTGGAAAAACAGCAGCTTTTGGCTTGCCATTGATCATGCAGACCGATATTAAATCCTCCAAGACCCAATCACTTATCCTATGTCCCACGCGGGAACTTTGCATCCAGATCACACGTGATATCGAGAGCTTCTCAAAATTCACAAAAGGTTTTAGGGTCGTGCCCGTTTATGGCGGAACGAGCATCGATAAGCAAATCGGGGACCTAAGGAAGGGTGCACACGCAGTAGTTGGCACTCCGGGGCGTGTCCTGGATTTGCTTAACCGTAAAAAACTGAGTTTCGCCAATATCGAATATCTTGTGTTGGATGAGGCCGATGAGATGTTGTCCATGGGATTCAAAGATGATTTGGATGCCATACTGAAAGACTCACCTGAGGACAAACAGACACTTCTTTTTTCGGCAACTATGCCAAAGGAAATCGAACGCATTGCTAATAAATTCATGACCAATCCCGTTGAAATTTCAGCAGGAAAACGAAATGCAGGTGCCGATAATGTCAACCACATTTTCTATATGGTCCATGCCCGTGACCGCTACCTTGCATTGAAACGCATTGCCGACATCCACCCAAAGATTTATGGGATTGTTTTTTGCCGGACACGGCGAGAAACAAAAGATGTGGCCGACAAACTGATGCAGGATGGCTATAATGCAGATGCATTGCACGGCGACCTTTCGCAGGCACAGCGCGACCATGTCATGAACCGTTTCCGGAACAAAGTCCTACAGATACTTGTAGCAACCGATGTGGCGGCCAGGGGATTGGATGTTACCGACCTAACCCATATCATCAACTATAACCCACCCGATGATAACGAAGTGTATATACACAGAAGTGGACGTACAGGGCGTGCCGGGAAAAAAGGCACTTCCATTTCCATTATCCACACACGTGAAATGAACAAAATCAAGGCTTTGGAGAAAATCACCGGGAAAAAATTCACAAAGGAAAATGTTCCCACGGGAAAAGAGATTTGCGAAAAGCAGCTTTTCAATTTGGTGGACAAAGTGGAGAAAATCACCGTGGACGAATCACAGATCGAGCAATTCCTCCCCGTTATCTATAAAAAGCTGGATTGGTTGAGCCGGGAAGAATTGATACAGCATTTTGTTTCGGCAGAATTCAACCGCTTTTTGGATTATTACAAAAATGCCCCCGACATCAATGCTTCCACAAACAGGGCAGATGAAAGGGAAAGAAAGGGCGACAGGAAAAACAGAAGGGGCGATAGGGAAAAAAGAGGCGAAAAGGGCAGGGGTTCAAGGAGCTCCACAGAATTCAGCCGATTTTTTATCAATGTTGGGAAAACCAAGAAATTGACCGTCCCCCGCCTGATCGGCCTGATAAACGACAATACGCAGAAAAGAAATATTGAAATCGGGAAAGTGGAATTGTTAAAAAATTTCTCTTTCTTTGAAGTGGACAGCAATTATGAAACAGAAATCCTTCAGGCTTTTCAGAATGCCAGTTTTGATGGGGTTAAGCTATCGGTCGAAAAATCAAAGCCCAAGCGCGGTGGAGGGCCAAAAGATGAATTTTCTTCATCAAGGTTCAAGAAAGCAAAAAAAGGGAAAAAAAGGAAAAAGTATTGATGCGAACCAAGGGTTTTACTCAGGATAAATTTATCTTTGCCCTTTAATAAAAACATCAAAGAGTTTAGTCTAAAAAGCAAAAATCAATCAAAATGCCACTAAAACACAAATGCCATCGGTCGCCAAAGGCTTGCCAACGGTACGACACAAAACCCCACAAAACCCTGTATTACAGCAAATTTGATTTAGTGGGATTTAGTGGTTTCGAGCTTTTGTGGCAAAATGCACCTTATTAGACCGCACTCATCAAATAGTTGTCCATGAACAAAACGATCTTAAGCCTTGTCCTGCTTTTTTCCACCCTCCTTTTACAAAGTCAGGTTGTGGAAACCACCATCTATTACTCTACAAATTGGAAAGTTGCCCGCAATTGCGGCCCGGCCTATAAAAAGGTAGGTAAAATTGATGTGGGATTACAAAAGTTTGTGGAGGGGTTTTCGGTTTTCTCGGATGACAGCATTTTGATCTGTAAGGGCAGGTATGATAAGGAAGGTAAAAAGGATGGGGTTTTTACAAAGTATTATCAAAATGGAAACCTTGAATATGAAGGAAAATATGCAAGTGGCAATAGACAGGGTGATTGGGTTTTCAATTATGCGAATGGAGGGCAGGAAGCGATCGTGGGATTTACAGGCGATGATTTTAGAGTGAAAGAGTTTAGGGATGAAAACGGAAAATATCTCCTGAAAAAAGGGAACGGCCGATTTGAATTTAAGCTTGAAAACCTGGGGATCGAAGGAAGTATTTCCGGTTTTTTCAAAAAAGGAAAACGTGATGGTGACTGGTTCCTGGTGAATGCGGCCGGAAAAAAACTGATCAAGGAAAAATACAATGAAGGGGAATATGAAGGGACCTGGTTTTTACATGGCACAATTTGGGAAACCCGGAATGAAATCGAATTCCAATCCGATTTATTCGATGACCAACTCCTGATTCGTACTGAAAGTTTTGACTGTGTTTCCTATCTCTCAAAACTGGATTACCCTGATTTACCCTTTCTGGACTTTGGTGGCGA
>JAJRTT010000164.1 GCA_024278155.1 Bacteroidota bacterium
AGTCCAGGTGGGACCACTGAAAGAAGATAGCCGGGTTTCCGGCTTTTTTTTATTGCAAGGAATTGAAAAGTACAAGTCTGGGAAATTTAGAAGCTGGTTTTTCGTTTCTGATCTATTATTCGAACAGGGATTCATATTGACTTGTTAAAAATATTCGGTTTTATACAACTTTTATCTTTTTTGAGTGTCTTGTTCATTAAACCCTAATTTTATTTTTCTTGGATTATTTTGACATTGATATTATCGTTTTAATTCTTATTTTCTATCTGTTCATAGCAGCTACCGTGGCGAAATTTGGTTCGGCCAGGGAAGTGGGCGGAAAGAAAACCTTGCTTGTAAGCCTTGCCTTTACCCCTGTTGCGGGTATTTTCTATATTTTATCCAGTCCCCAAAAGAATACCTTAAAGATTACCCATTATCGTTGCACCCGTTGCGGCCTGGAATATACTGACAAGCACAGGCATTGCCCTTCCTGCCGTAAAGAGGGGGTGAGTTCAAGGATAGAAAAAATAAAGATGACCACGTATTAGTATTTCCCCTTCGGTTTGTCTTTGGAAATCAAATTCCCGAATTGTATGTCATTGTGAGAGTTTATCTTATTTATTTTGTTGATTGATAATTAATCAGCATCCCAACTCTTTGTTTTTTAGTAATAAATAAAATGATTTTTCATTTTAGGAATTTTTCCAAAAAGAGAAAATAATTGTAACTTTTTTGGAAAATAGAAGTTAACACAGGAAAAAATATTAAAAGAATCAGTATTAATAATAACAAAATCTTGTAAATCATGAGAAAGAAAAACGTAGCATTAATCTTAAGTTTGGTTTTGTTCTTTGCTTTGAATATTTCAAATATGAAAGCGCAAATTCATTCAACGACTGGTGGTGGTTCATGGAATGACACACTGACCTGGTCAAGTTGGAAAATCCCCGGTCCCGGAGATGACGTAGTTATTGAAGGTACAGTGGATGTAACGGGAGCTGAGTGTAACAACTTGGTCGTTAACCCCAATGGAATCCTTCAAAACCGTAGTTACACAAACTATGTCATTAAAGTACACGGTACCGTAACCAATAACGGGATTATCCGTGATTTCCCTGGTTGGTACAATTTATACATGACCGTTTCAGGGGATATCCTTAACAATGGGGAATGGTCGAACCAATATACCTATCTCACAGGTGATCAAGATCAGATATTGTCGTTCTCAAAAGAGTTCTCTGGTTATAGGTTGGAAGATACAAATCCCCAAAGTGGATTGGTCGCACAAACCGATTTGATTTTCAAGAACACGAAAATTGACCTGAACGGCAGTACCCTGCGACTCACACAAGGCGGAAAACTTACCATATACGGTGAATGGTTGTTCAATGGCCAGATCATCGGCCAGGAAAGTGAGATATATTTATTTGAAAATGCGTTTATGGAAAGGGTAATGCTCGACAATGTTTCGATGAAAGGGATTATCAACGTGTTTAGCAGTGTTGTCCTTGATGAAGAGAACGTAATAGAAGGAATTGAGTGAGCTTGTTACTTTCTATTAATATAAAGCACGGAAGTTGTTCCTGGTACAGGGACAACTTTTGTTGTATTGGAGGGTTTTGTTCCTGTAGAATAACCATATAATTGCAATTATTTGACAAATTGAATATAATATCGTATATTTCGCACCCATTATTATTTATAAACCAAAAATCTATTAAAATGAAAAAAAATACTTTTAGTTCGTTCAAAAACCTGTGTTCCCCGTTTATACTTACAGCGGTATTAATAATTGTAATGTTTGCAAAAGTTACGGCCCAGGTTGGCATTGAAGATTATCAATCAAATTCAATTCAGATTGACAATCTTTTGCGCTTGACAGTTGATGGAAACACTTATAGCGACCAAACCCTAATCCTGTTTATTGCCGGGGCCACAGAAGGTTTTGACTCGGATTACGATGCCTATAAACTATCCGGGATTCCGGCAGCCCCACAGTTTTATTCGATTATTACATGCTGCAACCTTGCGGTAAATGCACTTCCGCTCCCCATTCCGAGCGATTATTCTGTTCAAATGGGTTTTGATGTCGGGGTCGAAACGACTTATACAATTAGTGCAACTGACCTATATACCTTTGACCCTTCAGTATCAATTCACCTGCTTGATTCACGTGATAATGTTTTGATTGATTTACTGGCGGATTCGGTGTATTCCTTTACGGCGGCCCCTGGCGACGATTCAAAACGGTTCAAGGTTTACTTTAACAAGACTTCCGAGTTCCTAAACTTGAATGTGCTCCTTGAAGGGCCTTTTAATGGTACTGATATGAACACGGAATTGAACGACAACAATTATATTCCTTCGGATCAGCCCTATAACCCAAGTCTCCCTTATTATAACAACAATTCGCCTGTATGGCAATATGCAGGAACGGAGAGCGTAACCGGATTCCCGGCCGGTGCAGTTGATTGGGTTATAGTTCAGTTGCGCGATGCAGATGCAGCGGCAAATGCAAGTTCGGCAACAATAATTGATACACAAGCCGCATTCTTGCTAAAGGACGGATCCATTGTGGGAAGGGATGGAATTGGCCCTATTTCCTTCGATGCAACAATTGCTCAGAAACTTTGGGCAGTGATTTTCCACCGTAGCCACCTCGGGGTTATTTCAAACTATGAGTTGACGAAAACAGACGGGATCTACACTTATGATTTTACGAC
>JAJRTT010000165.1 GCA_024278155.1 Bacteroidota bacterium
GAAACAATAAGGTCATCAACGGCCCAACCGGAATATTGCACGCTCACATCGGTTTCCCCAAGATAAAACCTGATCTGGAAATCACTGATACCAGCCGCATAAGCGGTAACGTCAAATTCGTAATATGTCCATTCATCTTCCTGGGTGGAGCCGCCCCAATCATCATTGCTCCAGATTTCGACCCAGGTGCTGCCATCATAAACCTCAACGCCCAAATGATCATAAGTAGAAGATTCGCAACCCGAGAAACTCCAATAGGACAGGCTTACTACATTTTGGCCCGAACAGTCGATGACCGGCGAGGTAACGGTTTCTTTAACCATGCCGTTTTCATAATCCGATCCAAGCGGGTTTGCCAGTATCTTCAGGCCGCTTAGGGCCTGTGCGGGCTCCGAGCTTGCATCGTCCCTTTCCCAACCCCCTTCATATGCCCAGCCTAAATCGCTCTCGAAATTATCTTCAAAGACCACACCTTTTACGGATGTGTTTTGTTTCATGCTTTTTGTGGTTTTCACAAACTGATTTGCTTTTTCCTTTAGGTCAAAATAGGAATTGCTGGTCTTTAAATTTTGTGAATTTGCCGTAAATGCAAAAAAGATCGCAGCAAAAATGATAAGGTAGTTTTTTTGGTTCATAACGCTAATTTTTTTGATTAAAATGAATTTGTATTTTTTGAGAGAAACAAAATCCTTTGGTTCAAAAGAATATTACCTGCAAAAATACCGAAAAAAAAAGTTATCTGCATAAAATTTTTAATAATTGGAAGAATAGTAAACTGCAACTTTTGGATTCGGAGATTTCGTGATAATATTGATTTTCCATAGAAGCATTGATTTTCCCCATTCAGACTTACCGGGAATGAAATCAGGGCGAATATCCATCTGAAAAGAAACGGGGAAACCATAAATGACAGCCAATTGAGCAACCTTGTTAAAAAGGGGTTCATTTACAAATCCGGCCATCGTTCCCAACCCTGAAGGGCCGGGAAACCCATGTGTTGACCAGCCCTTCAGGGCTGGGTCTAAGAAGATTGGTTTTTGAAAACAAGTCCGAAATGGAAATACAAAAAGAAATAGGAGATGCTTCAAGCGTTTTTTACCAACCAAACCTGAATTTTGTATATGCCAATATTTTTGAAGAATTGAATGGATTTGATTTTGAAATGATGTACAAGCCACGGAAATCAACCTTTCTCGGTAAATTCTTTAAGGAAAAAGACATTCCATTTCCGTGGGTTAAAATAAATTCAGGGCTTGACTTTGAGCCAAACCCTGATTGGTAAATCCGAAACCCTATTTTTTTATCAACTTCCCTTCTTCATAAAAACCATTTCCATTTGAAATGGTATATGGGTAAACCCCGGGCTTGAAATGTGAAATGTCGATTTTTGCCGAATGGGCAAAGGCCTTTGAATACACCCTTTTCCCCGTTAGGTCAAAGATGTTTATTTCAAGGTCTTTGTACAGCCCGAAAACAAAGTTTACTTCATTTTCAACAGGGTTTGGATAAACAAGGATTTGTTTTCCCATTTGCTCAAATTCTTCAGGTGTGCCCGTGAGCGGAGTATAATACCCCAAGCTGTCTATTTTCAGGATATGCACGTCCCGCTGGTTGGGGATGGGGTTGTTCCAATCGTAAAAGGAAGAAAATATAATGGCCCCGCCATCATTTGTCGCCAATACCTTAAAAGGCATATAGTTTACATTGCCTTTATAATACTTTTGCCAGATTATGTTCCCTTCCAAATCAAGCTTGTTGAGGAAATCCATCGTTGCTCAGGGTAGAATTCCAAAGGGGCGGACCATGTGCAAGGGGCAGCACCAGCAATAAAAATGTAATCACCGTTAACGGCAAAACTATTAAGCGTATAGTATTCCAAGCTATCGGTGAAAAATTCCCAGACATTGATAATATCTCCATCCAGATTAACTTTTATGTATGAAAGGTTATCTTTTTCCGGTTCCCCCAACACTAATTTGCGTCCAGCTACATAATAGTAATCTGAGCCAGTACCTTTTACGGCATTTGTAGGCAGTAGTCCAATTGGATATTCCAATATAGTGTCAACTGACAAATCACCCTTATTAATTATGTAAAAAGAGTGGTAAGTGTCCCAATATCGGAATAGATGATACTTGTTGTTAACAAAGTCCTCATATAAAGTACTTGCAAATGTACCTCCCTCGGTAAATGTTTCTTTCCTTATTAATTCACCCAAAATACTTCTTTCTTCCAATAACAATACCCCTGTCTCCTCCATTCCCGATAAAACAAATAAACCATCGCTCGAATATATTACGTCAAAAAACCATTCATCCACTTCATTGTCACCAACAATTGTATCCATGATATGCTCAAGGGAAATATCATATTTAGCAATAAATATCTGCTTGTCGTTCGTTGCAATATTTTCGCATATACCAAATATTGTCAATAAATTGGAATCCGTCAAAAGGATTTTAGAAATCCCTTGATAGGTAAAGTTTGTATCATTAAATAAGACAACACTATCGATAATATTTCCAGTATTTATATCCATTTTATAAAGCAAAGAACTGTAGTTATCAGGATATTCCCCATAATTCAGAACAAACACGGCTTCTTCATTGCTTATTTGAAAAGCATCATAAACCACATCGTCATATTGGGTTTTACAGTAACGTTCATATGTTTGAGAGCCCCCAATAATAGAATAGAGAAACAACAGTATTAATAGAAAATGATTCTTCATCATTGGTTTTTTAATGTAAAAAAGAACTGTCTCGTAAAAGGCAGTTCTTTGAATTTATTAATGACCACCACCATTGTTATGAGGTATCCCATAACTAATATACTGGAAGAAATGAGTGTATATAGGTCCTTGTATATAAATGTCCCAGTCATAATAAGCTTCAATCCTGCTTTTTCCATTTGGTTTCAATTCATCCACAACACAAGATGCCTTGGTAAGCCATTCCTGCATTTCTGTCCGGTTTAAACAATCATCATCACTACCTTCCCAAAAGCACTGTTCATAACTACATGGGCAAGATGGTTCATAAATCAAATAAAAAGTTTCAACATCCGTCCAATAATCGGCGACAACCACGGCAGCGTTCAGTATTTCCCTGATCCGGTCTGAAGCATCCCTTCCAATTTGTTGCCCTGCATAGTTCCCGCATTTTCCATCATCCTGTGTGGGGTACCAGTAATCGGTATTGTTAATGGCATAGGGGTTTGTTCCGCTTTTCCCTGTGACCGTTGTCACTTTCA
>JAJRTT010000166.1 GCA_024278155.1 Bacteroidota bacterium
GAAACCCCTGAAGGGACACCTTATATATTAATAAATGCCCTCTAATACCTTGGGACAAAAACCCCGGAGTACATAGAATATGCTTGCGCTTGGTATTAATAGCTTGCGCCCTTTCAGGGCTTGTTGGTTTTATCTTTTTTTCATCGGGCTTTGCCCAATATTTTTGCTTAAAGCCCTTTGGGCTTTTTACACAAGGTCATTCTGTGTAGATCGTGCTGAGCCTGCTTCTAAGAGTTCATGCTGAGCCTTGCTTAAAAGGTTCATGGCTGAGCCTTGCTTAAGTCGTGCAGCCCTGTAAAAGGTCATGCTGAACCCTACTTAAAAGGTCATGCTGAGCCTGTCGAAGCATGGCCGGTGCACTACTTAATTCACATTTCGACAGGCTCAATGTGACCACAGGCTCAATGTGACCACAGGCTCAATGTGACCACAGGCTCAATGTAAAATCCAAGCGTGGACGCTTTTGCATATAGATGTAACATGTAGCAAGCGTCCACGCTTGCGGGCAATACAAGTCGTCCCATATCCAAGTGGATGCATTTGCATTTTGGTAGGTTAAAGTACCTTACTTTTTATCACCATCATTTTTTCCCGTGTCATTTCGTGCATGGAGTAGGGGATTCCTCCCATGCCAATCCCGGAAGCATCACGTCCGCCAAAGGGCATCCAGTCAACCCGGAAGGCGGTGTGGTCGTTGACCATTACGGCTGTTGCATTTAATTTGTTTACGGTGTCGAAAGCAATTTCAATGTTGTTTGTGAACACGGAAGCCTGGAAAGCAAAGGGCAATGAATTGGCTTTTTCAATGGCTTTTTCCCTGTCGGAATAAGAATAAACACAGACAACCGGTCCGAATATTTCCTGTGTGGAAACTTTGGCATCATCCGGTGGGTTCATTAAAACAGTCGGTTCATAACATGTACCGGAAATACGTTTTCCACCACAAAGGATTTTGGTCCCGGCTTCGACAGCCTCCCTCACCCATTCTTCCACACGGTCAACCTCCCGGGGAAGGATAAGCGGCCCTACTTCGGTTTTTGGATCAAGAGGGTCTCCAACTATGAGTCTCTTTGCCCCTTCGGCCAGTTTATTTGCCAGGTCATCAGCAATGCTTTCATGGGCAAAAACCCGTTGCACGGAAACACAAACCTGTCCGGCATGGTAAAAACCACCTTTCAATAAGGAAGGGGTCATTTTATCCATATCGGCATCTTTTTCGACAATCACCGGGGCTGCCCCTCCATGTTCGAGGGCGCAACGGGTTCCGGGCGACAGTTTGGAACGCAGGTACCAACCCACATTGGCCGAGCCTATAAAAGAAAAATAGTTTATCCGTTTGTCGGTGACCAATTGTTCGGCCACATCGTTTTCACAAACGATGGGTTGGCACCAGGCTTTTGGCAACCCGGCTTCATACAATATGTCAATAAATGCAAGGCATGATAGCGGTGTCGTAAGTGCCGGTTTTACAATGACCGGTGCACCTACGGCAATGGCCGTAACCGTTTGGTGGATGATAAGGTTCAACGGATGGTTGAAAGCGCTTACCGAGGTCACAACGCCAATGGGTTCCCGAAAGGTAAAAGCCATGCGGTTTGCCGAAGATTTTGTATGTCCCATGGGGATTTGCCCCCCCTTCATTTGGCCGATATGTTCAACTGCCAACTTAACTCCATTTATAGCCCGGTCAATCTCAACCAAAGAATCCAAATAAGGTTTCCCACCTTCAGCGGCGGCCAGTTTTGTAAGTTCGTCTTTTCGTTCGACCATTAGTTCCATGGTGCGTTCCAAGATTGCAACCCGTTCAAAGGCAGGCAGCCATTTTTTTCGATCGGTAAAATGATCGTAGGCAATGCTGAGCGCCTTTTCCACATCCTCTTTTGTGTTGAGGGGGATTTCTTTGATCAGATTTTGGTCAAAGGGTGAAAGGACTTTTAGTTTTTTCATCTGTGTAAATTTTTCTAATTAACTTATTTTTTGGCTAATATAGAGCCGCTAATTCGTTAATTATTATTAGCGAATTAGCGGCATTTTAATCATTTCCCGCCTGCGCATTGTAGTGCTTCTGCAAGCAGGCATGTGCCAAAACTGTCTTGATATGGATGTTTCTTGTGTGTGTTGATATTTTTTATCCAAACCCAAAATTAGTAATTTTCACCCAACCGATGATGTTCAACCACATTTACCACTTTATGGTGTTCCTTGAAATTATTCGTAATCAATGTCATATAAGAATCTGATATTTGTTTGAAAACCTTTGATTTGGGGTGAAGTTCATCGAACCAGTATTTACCTTTCTTTTTGTGGTCATGTTTTTCGAGATAACAGGTAAACCCGCGCACATCAATGTGGTAAATATTTGGGTACTCTTTTCCCAGTTCTATCATCATTTCGTTAAAGTCGAACATCATGGCTTTCACGACATCTTCCTGGGTTTGCTGATCCACGATTCCTTTCAGCATCAAGGGCTCTTTTAGCCATTTGCCATTTGACAGGAACATCCGGATGCCAAACTTTTTACTAAAGCTTGGGATGGAATAATCGTAACCCTGCGTGATGATCTTTAATGAGTCAAAATGCTCTTTATCTATTTTCCGGAGGGATTCGATGAGGATTTTATATTCCAGTTTCATCGATACCAACCATCGGTAAAAGCGTTCATTGATATATCTCCTCCCGTTAACGATTTGTTCGACCGTCAGGCTATCGACCCGGTTTTCAAGTTCGGGCATCTCATCTTGGTATTCATGGTATTCGGCAGGGCAGTACGAACCGTTGCACATGGGGACTGGTTTGGAATTAAAGCGCAAAACCACATAATTATGGTAGTTTTTCAGGAATTTGGAACCGCTATCAATGGGGTTCATGTTTACGAGGCTTGCCAGCCGCGAATCGCCCAGGATATCGTTTCCCCCACCGCTGATGATAAACACATCGGGTTTCAACTTTACATATTCAAATTGATACTGATGTGTCGAAATCATATTCGAAACCCAATCGCCACCATAGGCCAGGCTGTAAATCGCAAGTTCATCCTGTTTGATAAGGTTATCGGTGATTTCGTGGATGAAATAGGGATATTCGAACCAGGAATCGCCTTCGATCAAAACCACTTTATTGTCAGGAAAACGATTGCGATCACGAAAACCGTTTCTTATTTTCTTGCTGAATTTCTTGTTCTTTTTCTTGTTGGCACTTTTGTTCAACGAACCCACCATACCTTCCGAAGCTTTTGTGTCATTCAGGATTTTCGCATCTGTCCCATAAAAAATCGTGTGGGTTATTTGGTTCAAATTGCTCAATTCAATATGATGCAGGTTTTCACATAAATCCCTCCAATTTGGATCGTCCTTGTTAAAAAAACTTGTGGGGTTTGCCCAAAGGGAATCCAAAAGCCGAAATGTGATTTTGTCTGATTCATTAAATTCAATATCCTGACTCAATATTTCATTTCCAATTGTCAGGAAAACGAATGTTAAAAGAAATATATTTCGGGAAAATGCAAGCATCCTTATGCGTGATTCTAACTTATAACAGACAAGTTTTTTCTTTCAACAAAACATTCAAAATAGAATGGTTTAAGGAATAATCAACGGCGAGGTCGATTACGTGAAAGCCATCCATGCTGAGGCATTTATTGAGCATCCCGCAAAATTCCGTGTCACTTATTGGCCTGTGGCCGATGGCCCCATAGCTTTCGGCATATTTCACGAAATCGGGGTTTTTGTAATCCAGCCCGAAGTTTTCAAAGCCAAGGCCTTGCTGTTTCCATTTGATCATTCCGTAAGAGCTGTCGTTGAGGATAATCACGACCATGTTCAATCCATATCGTACGGCTGTTTCCAGCTCCTGCGAGTTCATCATAAACCCACCATCTCCTACAACGGCAATTACTTTTTTGTCGGGGCTTATCAACTTGGCGGCCATGGCCGAAGGCAATCCTGCTCCCATGGTTGCAAGGGCATTGTCCAACAATAATGTGTTGGGTTGATAACATTTATAATTTCGGGCAAACCAGATTTTATAAACCCCATTGTCGAGGGTAACGATCCCATCTTCAGGTAGCTGGCTTCTGATAATTTCCACCAGGCGCTGAGGTAATATTGGAAAACGGCTGTCTTCGGCATATTTCGACAAATGGGTATCCACTTCGTCCTTCACTGTTTGAAAGTAGCTTAAATCCCAATTTGATTTATCTTTTACATGCCTTGAAATATGCTTTACGGAAGTTGCAATATCGCCCACCACATTCAATTGTGGGAAATACACATCATCAACTTGTGCTGGGAAAAAATTGACATGGATCACTTTTTTGCCACCTTCTTCCATGAAAAACGGTGGCTTTTCGATCACATCATGGCCTACATTAATGATAAGGTCGGCACGGCTAATGGCGCAATGCAAAAAATCATTGTCGGAAAGGGCGGCAGTCCCAAGAAACTTTGGGTGTCTTTCATCTACAACACCTTTTCCCATTTGTGTATTGAAGAACGGGATTCCGGTTTGTTCTATTAAGTAAGTGAGGGCCTCGGCAGTCCTTTTTCGGTTTGCCCCTGCACCTATCAGGATCAATGGCATCCTGGCTTCTTCAATCATCTTTGCAGCTTGCCGTGTTGCCATTTCGTCAGCATCGGGCCTGCGATGGCCGATTACTTCAAATATCCTGTCATCGGCATCCTCGGCAGCAATATCTTCCGGCAGTTCAATGTGAACAGCCCCGGGACGCTCTTCAGTTGCCAAACGAAATGCTTCACGCACAACGGAAGGGATGTTGTTCCCGTTTACGATTTGCTTGGTGAATTTTGTGATTGGCCGCATCATATCAACGATATCCACAATTTGAAACCTGCCCTGTTTGCTTTTTTTAATTGGTTTTTGCCCTGTGATCAACAA
>JAJRTT010000167.1 GCA_024278155.1 Bacteroidota bacterium
TATGAAAGCCAGATCCCAAAGTAACAGATTGAGATTCCAAGTTTTAATTAAAAAGGCTGCCCTATTAAGGGCAGCCTTTATTGTTTTAAGCATAAGGGAAATGTCGTTAATGGGTAAAGATACTTGTAACGGGATAATTTAGTTTGATTCCAAGAATTGAATGTGAATCGGTCATCCCTTTATATCTATTTCCCTTCGATGGGATTACCTCCGTTTAAGTGGTTTCAAATGGGATTGACTATAAACCACAGTCGCTTTATTTTTTGGAGGTTTCTTAATGAAAGTGCGTATATAATATTTGATACCTACGCTCAAGTAAGTATAATAATCATAATCGTTGCCTTTTGAATAATTGTCCAATTTGTCATTTTGTGAACGACGTAAAGCCAATTCGGCCATTACGGCAAGGTTTTTAGCTACCTGATAATCCACTCCGCCACCCACATAAGCAACGAGTTCAGGGACTTCAGAAATTTCTTTTGATTCACCGTCCCCTTCACCTTCATATTCCCACATCCTGGCATCAAACAAAAAATGCCCTATCCCAACAAAACCATTGAAATGGAACCGATGGTTCTTCTTCTCCGAAAGCAAGTTCACAAAGTCAACCCTTCCCTGCAAACTATACTCGAATAACTTTGTTTTAAAACTAAACTCATCTTTATGCCCTTTTATCTTCCCAAACAACAATTGGCCCGACAAACCAAAGGATTGACCAAAATACTTTGTAATCTGTAAACCAAGCCCCAAACCGCTTTCATACGAAAACTTATTGTAGGGCTCCGTGTCATAAAGACTTAAATCGCCAAAATAAGAAGTAAGGCCTGTACTTAAATCAACCGACCAGAGATCACCAAACTTATTCTTCTCGGCCCCTCCCCACGCCTGGGAAAAACCGCTCCCGGCATGATACACTATTAGTAGCGCAAAAACCAGTTTTAAGATGTTGGATTTTCTTTTCATTTTTGTTTTGGTTATTAGTTATGAACGGTAAATATACAACATTTAAAGCCAGATGTCAAGCAATTTTTCCAATTTTTGGAAAACATTCCCAATATTGAAAACCATCATCAACTTCAAATCCCCTGCATTCCGCATTGCACAAGGTTTCTTCAAATATCCAATTTAAACTCTTCTTATTAGGAACAATAAGGCGCAATCCGTTTGCCAATTCGAGTGAATCCAATAAAAATAAAAGAAAGAAAAGCTAATTTACATTTATTCTAAATGAAAATATTCAGGGGACAATGGGACTAAATTCATCAGAACCTCCGACCCGCTCCAATTCTGAACCTGTTGGAAGGTTCAAATAAGGAATAATTGCTGCATCGTAATTTACAATGGTATTTACATCAAAAATCATGGAGTTGTCCATATTCCCAACATATTCTTCGGATTCATCACCCGAAAGGAAACGCCAGCCACTGTCTTCAGGCGTCTCGGGACCTTCACGGTACATAAAGCCAACTTTCATGCCTTCAACCGTAATTTTATCGGAAGCAATGCAATAACCAATTGGCTTTATGACATCTTTAATATCAGTGGGACTTAACTTGAAACGCCGGGAAGTCATTATTTTCTCTTTTGTTTAAAATTTTTCTTTTTACCATAACTCCTCTTCCCTTGCCTGCCATATCTTTCCGGTCTTCTTGTGGACGGTGAATATGATGGGCCCTCTCCTATCGAGGACGGTAAAGCGGATTTCAAAACAGGCTTGCCAAGCAATTCCTCTATTTCAGCAAACTTTCGCTGCTCCTTTTCATTAATGAGCGTAATGGCAATCCCTTCTGATTCGGCACGTGCCGTACGGCCAATGCGGTGTATGTAATCCTCGCCCTCATTCGGGACATCATAATTGATTATAAGGTCAATGTCTTCGATATCGATACCCCGGGAAAGGATATCCGTTGCGACCAAAACATTCAGTTTCCTGCTTTTAAAATCCAATAAAACTTTTTCCCTGGATTTCTGGTCCAGGTCCGAATGGATATCCTCAACCGCAAACCTTGCTCTTTTCAACTCTTTGGCAAGCTCCTTTGTACTGCTTTTTGTGGAACAAAAAACCAAAACGCTCCTTAGGTTTTTTGATTTCAGCAAATCCTTTATCAAAGGGATTTTCTGGTTATCATATACAACATATGCAACTTGCAACACTTTCTCGGCCGGCTTTGAAATACCTATGTTCACCTCAACGGGATTGTTCAGGATACTTCGCGACAATTGCCTCATTTTATTGGGCATTGTGGCCGAAAACAGAAGCGTTTGCCTTTTCTTTGGGAGAAAAGAAATTATCTTCATTATATCATCGTTAAAACCCATATCGAGCATCCGGTCAGCCTCATCCAATATCAGGCTCTGAATCTGTCCTATTTTAACATAGCCCATGTTCAAATGGGCGATCAAACGGCCCGGCGTACCAATTACCATGTCGGCACCTTGTGTTAAAGCCTGCTTCTCTTGTGAAAATGATGTACCATCCGTCCCACCATAAACAGCTATTGAATTAACATTTGTAAAATACGACAGGCCCTGCATCTGTTGATCGATCTGAACTGCAAGCTCTCGTGTTGGCACGATTACCAATGACCTCACATGGCCATCGTGTTCGGAGTTAATGATTTTATGGATTACGGGCAGAAGGAAAGCTGCGGTTTTCCCCGTACCGGTTTGTGCCGAAGCAATGATATCTTTCCCCTCCATGATGACAGGGATGGCTTGTTCCTGAACCTTTGTGGCTGTTTCAAATCCTATGGATTCTATCCCCTCCAGGACCCGGGGATCAAAATTAAATTCTTTGAATTTCAATATAGTATTTATTTTGAACTATTTACATGACAATCTCAATAGAATCCAGCTTTACAAGAAAAGAGAACCCCATTCGCATACTTTTTACAACACTAATTGCGGAGATGAAGATAAATTTTTATCGAGAATTGCCGAAGCATACTGAAGTGATGCTGAAATATTTTCTTTTTTCAGAACCGGATATGCAGCAAGAATGTTTTCTACACTTTTACCTGCAACAAGATATTCGAGAATCGTTTTTACCGTGATCCTCATTCCCCTAATTGTAGGTTTCCCATTACATATGTCCGGGTTTATGGTAATATTAGCAATAAAGCTTTTCATCTCATATAAATTATTATCCTACAAAAGTACTAAAGAATAGTAATTTATCAAAGGAAACAATCCACATTAAAGACAATTCAAACCTGTAATAGTTCATCAACCACCTGTTCTATTTCTTCAATTCCAAAATGACAACCGATTTTGGCGGCAAGGTCAGGACATCCAAATAGTTGATATTTTCACCGGTTTCAACATTAACTGCATAGTTATACCCATCCAAACATTCTTTGAACCTCCCGGTTTCAAGTGCCTTGATCTGGTTATCACTATTGTTCAGTATTACCATGACACATTCATCTTCATCATACCGGAAGTAAACATAGACCTCATCTTCGGGAACAAATTGTTTTAGTTTCCCCTCATAAACAACCGGTGTGTTTTTTCTCCACTGAAGAAGCCGTTGCAAATAATCAAATGCCTCGTTTTGCTCCATTGTCCTACCGGCACTTGTAAAGGCATCCATTTCGTCACCAGGCCATCCGCCCGGGAAGTCTTTTCGGATAAAGCCATGGCCTTCATGCTCATAACCTGTCATCAGGATTTCCGTTCCGTAATAAAGCATTGGGACACCACGGGTTGTCATTAAAAAAGCCATACCCATTTTCCATTTTCTGAAATCTTTATCAATGGATGTGTAAAAGCGGGTCAGGTCGTGGTTATCGGCAAACACAAATGTATTTTCAGCATTATCGTAAAGGAAATCCTGGGCCAGCACATAATAAAGCCTTGCAAGCCCTTCCGTCCATCCATCCTTTTCATTGAATGCCTTGTTGATTGCACTGTTCATCGGAAAATCCGTTACATATGGGATGCCCGAATTATACTCATCGGCATTGTGGGCGTCTTTCTGGAAGTAGGCCGTGATGGATTCTTTTTGCAACCAGGTTTCGCCCACTACACTTAAGTTAGGGTATTCCTTAAAAATGCGATTGCTCCATCCTGTCATTAATTCCTTATACGAATAGGGCTGTGTATCTATCCTGACCCCATCGATACCGCTGGCCTCTATCCACCAAATGGAATTCTGGACAAGAAAGTTGTCCAGCAATTCCGAACGCTGGTCAAGGTCGGCCATATGCTTGTCGAACCAGCCTTCCAACATACGGTTTCGGTCATATTCCGAAGCATGGGGATCGGTTATGGTGGAGGCCCTGAAGTTGGATTGGGTATAATCGGGGAATTGGTGTATCCAGTTGCTTTCGGGCAAATCACGTACCAACCAATTGAAAACGCTTGCATGGTTAAAAACCATATCCATAATCACTTTCAGGCCATTTTCATGTGCCGATTTTACCAAATTGGAATAATCGGCATTGGAGCCAAAACGGGGATCTATCTTATAAAAATCCGTAATCGCATATCCATGATAGGAATATTCCGGGTTATTGTTTTCCACGAGTGGGTTTATCCAAATTGTTGTGGCCCCCAAGTCCCTGATATAACCCAAATGGGTTTTTATCCCTGCGATGTCCCCACCATGCCTTCCATTGGGATTATCCCTGTCAGCCTTTTCAAGCATATCGGGTTGGTTGTCGTTCGTGGTATCCCCATTTGAAAAGCGGTCGGGCATGAGCAAATAAACCACATCGCTTTGATCAAATCCCTGATGAAGGGTAGAATCTGCAACACGTTCCTTTAACTCGTATTGAAAAGGTGGGATCAGTCGGTTGCCAATCCTGATAACGATATTCATAATGCCCGGCTTCGCCTCTTTTGAAATCTCCAGGTCCAGGAAAAGATAATTGGGGTTCTCGACCCGGATAATTTCTTTTAACTCAACACCCGGATAATTTATTTCGGGGGAACTCAGGGAAACCTCGTTCCCATAAAGCATCAACTGGAGTTTTTGGTTTTCCATCCCTACCCACCAAAATGGGGGCTGTGCTTTTTCGATCTTTAATTCCTGCGAAAACAGGATGGTTTGAATGGCCAGTAAAAATGTGAACAGTAATTGCTTTTTCATATCAAAATATCTTTTTAAGAGTTCCTTGATTTTTTCAAATATGATTTGGTGTACTTTCATTTTAAATTATGCACAACCTATTTGTAAAGATACCCTCTTTTTCCATGAAAAGGAAAGTGCAATTAAATATTCTGTTCAGGTTTAGCAGTTAATCCAAATTAACATATTTACAAATGAATTTCAAACGTTTACAAACGGAAAACAATCACTATTTTGGCACTCCACTTTTATAAACCGGCAATACAATTCCCGATACAGCCGAATTCATCCCTGCATTGGGTAACCAGATTTCATTTTTGTCTTTGTTGTCAACTTTACTGTCAAGACCATAATCACCACTATAATAGCCCATCAATCCGGCCTGCACCATCCAGTTTTCGGTTTTGTCCAAGCCGTCAACAGCTCCGTCCGCATTGGAATCTCCTGCAACCATTCCCCAGACACCTGTGGCAATTTCTTTATATCCCGCCGCACCGCCAAGCACCTGAGAGGAAGATGTACTAAAATCATAATCGTAAACCCCGGCAGTTTCAACAAGGGCGTTAGCGGAAATTATTGCCAAATGGTCGCGGTGCCAGATAACAACAAACAATTGCTGGCCAATGGCCACACCGAATTGAATTTGGGAAGAACCATCTATTCCGACAATAGTACCATCCTTTTGCACAAAGGCAGCTTTCCGGGCAATCATTGTCGATGAACCTGCCGAAGCTGCATCCACGGCATCCCTCAATTCCACAAGCACCCAATCCACATTGTTGATCCCCGGTATGGCAACCACACTCTCGGTCCCGGCATAATCCCACGGACTCCCGGAATAAGGTTGCTGTAAAGGGATAACCCCGTTACTGTTCAAACTGCTGTGCATTTCCGTACCGGAAAATGCGCCTTCGAGGAACACTTTCAAACTAAGCTGAATGGCATGTTCTATCACCTCCACGTTCCAGGTGATGGTATCCGCATCATGGCCCGGGACATTGTCACTTGCAATCGCCATCAGAGTATGGTTCCCGACATCTGCCAAAACCGGTTCATATAAATAAGTTGACAAGCTTCCAACTGTTGCACCATCCATTTTCCAGATATAATAAATTTCATCATTTTCGTTATCGTTTGCCGTAACAGAA
>JAJRTT010000168.1 GCA_024278155.1 Bacteroidota bacterium
AATCCCGTAGTCATGATTAGAGATGTCAAGGTTGTCAACCATAACGTCAGTGTTTTCTATATATAGCCCGAAGTAATAGCCTTGTTGGATAAAAATATGGTCAATGGACGAGGCTTGAGCATTTTGGAACATCAGAATCCCCTGATCCCATACACCGGCAGTTGCACTTCCACCATAACGGAATACGGCATAGGAGATGGTTGCAGATGCATAGCCGTTCAGCATAATAACACTTCCCCAGTCATCGTTGCCCGGGTTTCCCGTCGAACCGGAAATGGTTTCCCCGATACTGTTGTCGTTTTTGCTTGTAAAAAATATCGAACCGCTGGAAACCCCGTTTACATCAAGGGTTCCAAGTACACGTAAATTTGTGCCCGTTGTAAATTTCACTGTTACATCCTGCTCTATGGTAAGTGTAACACCTTCCAACACAACAACATCCGAACTTACATAGTAGGTATTTCCCGTAGTCCATGTTTGGTCTGCCGTTATATCACCATTCACGGTAATGTAGGCAAATGAATTTGCCACAGCGATTAAAATAATCCCGATAAGTGTAATGAGTTTTTTCATCTTGTTAGGTTTAATTTGTGAAACAAGTCATGCCTTGTCTTGTCATTGCTTTTAATCTTATTGTTTTGGTGGGGTTTACTACAAAAGCCATCACGCCTGTGGCGCGATAGCTTTTTCCCTTAACGATATTTAGGTTAATTACTACTTCCCATCCTCGTACCTTATGGCCTTGAAGTTTCCGCTTATGCTTACATTCGGTGCAGGGTTACCATTAAAGTCAGAAACTTGGCTCGACTCGAAAGTACCTTCTATAAACCCACCCACATCGCCGTAAGATGTAATGTTTGCAGTAGCTTCATCAAGGAAGTACATAATTGGCATTTGCGAGGTATCGGTCAATAATACAAAAACCGATCCTGTAAAATTATCCAGGCCGCTTTCATCTTCAAGACGATAAGAAATATCCTGGGTTCCTGTACCGGTACCAAAATATGATATTACCATAGCACCCGTTGTAACATGATCGAAAAGACCAGATGATGCCATTGTGATTTCTGTATAAACAGAATCGTACTCCGTTTGCTTAATGCCGGCAGTTATGGAAGCATCATTATCATTTATTTTATAATTTTCATCGGCAAATACAAATTCCTGGGTATTGCCGTTAATCGTAACTTTAACTTTATTGATCCCGGTAAAAGTGGGATTACTGTTGCCCGGATCTTCAGGGGCTGTGTCATCGTCTTTTTTGCAGGATGAAACAAAAACCAGCATTGCTGCAATAACGGTAAAAAGTAATGATTTCTTCATTTGTGTGGGTTTTATTAATTATTAGTAAAAATTGAATTTCTTGCAAATTGTAATTTCCCAAATAAGACAAGGCAAAAATATAGAAGGAAGTTGCACTTATTGGGTTAGATGTATAAGTGTATGGATAAAATTGATAAGTGTGGGGGTTTGGGGGTTTTTCGTTGATCCCAGCCCTGAAGGGCTGGGAAACTCAATCGCAACAAAAAACAGAAAATTTATAGATGATTGTGAGTTTCCCTGGTATTTATGCCAGGGCTAAAGCTCCCTGAACAACCTCAAAAGACTGTCCTTTTTTCTAACCGATACTGGAATCTCGGATTGATCGGACATATATATGATCCCACCTTCGGCCTTATGGAAACGTTCGATGTAGTTTATGTTGATGAGGTGGGAGTGGTGCGCCCTGAAAAACCCATAATCGGAAAGCAGGTCTTCGTATTCTTTCAGGTTTTTTGAAACAAGGAGTTTTTTCCCATCGTTCAAATAAAACGAGGTATAGCTCCCCTCCGATTCACAACGGATAATTTCGTTTACCCGTATCAGGTGGATATCTTCTGCCGTTTTCAGCACAATCTTTTTCTGCTCTTTGGGCTTATCGGTCAAACCCGACAAAAAAGCATCAAGGATAACTTTGTTGTTTTCTTTTTTATGGATCTCTTTTACTTTCCTGAATGCCTCTGAAAGTTCGGTTTCATCAATGGGCTTGAGGATATAATCAATGGCACTGAATTTTATGGCTTTCAGGGCATGTTCTTCATAAGCTGTGATAAAAATCAGTTTGAAATCGATATCCTCGACTTTCCGCAACAAATCAAAACCGGAACCATCCGGCAAATTGATGTCGAGCGTTACCATATCCGGCTTGTGCTTGTTAATCAACTCCACACCGGCTTTCACGTTATGGGCGATACCGATCACCGAAAAACCACTACAATAATTCTCAATAATCTTTGCAATAGCTTCTGCTACCCTTTTCTCGTCATCAATGACTATTGTCCTTATCATTTTCTTTAATTCAATTACAAATATTGTTTAACAAAAAATTTAGCAGGGTCAATGAAATACCTTAATGCAAGAATGATTCAATGCTTCAATGTGGGAATAAAAAATCAATCATCTGTACTATTAAGCATACAACCAAGAACTTTAACCCTTAACTCCCAAACCATTGACCCTCTCACTAATAATTATGAAAACCTACGTCATTGCGAAATACTGACACACAGGCTTTTGCGGCGGCGTATTGCAGCAATCTGCAAACGGTTATGGCAGTTGTTGCCGGTTGCCAGATTGCCACAGCATTCCACCTCTACAAGGCCTACCCGTTGATGCTTCGCAATGACGTTACACAGATATCATTTCAAACTCTAATACATGCTGGCCCAATTAAAACATTATGCATAAATCAACGGTATGGCAAAGGTAATAATTGTACCCGTTTTAGCCGGGTTTTCCCGGTTCAAATCCCTTATTTCAAATAAATCCATCGTCTTGTATTCGCCCGCAAGTATTTTGATGCGCTGCCTCGTGTTTTCGACCCCGGTCGATTTGTGGTCTTTTAACTTTTGATGCCCTTGTTTTTTATGATAAAAGCCGACACCATTGTCTTCTATCGTAACGATAAGGTTTTCGTTCCTGATCGAAAACAGGACTTTCACAATTCCCTCCCTGTCGATATTCCTGATACCATGGTCTATGGCATTTTCGATGAACGGTTGCGACAACATGGGCGGTATCATAATCTGGCTGGCCTCTTCCCCTTGTTCTTCAAAAACCACTTCATACTTAAAGGACTCGTCAAAACGCAACTGCTGGATAAACAGGTATTCGTTCACAAATTCGATTTCGTTTTCAAGTGTCACTAATTCATGCTTTGAGTTTTCAAGGATATGGCGCATAAGCTTTGCGAACTTGGATAAAAACCTGGATGCCGAAATGGCATCGTTCTCGAGCATATAGGTTTGGATGGAAAATAGGGTATTGAAAAAAAGTGTGGGTTCATTTGCGAGCGCAGGAGCTTTTGCTGCAATTCCATCGTCTTCTGACGAGACTTCAAACGGCTTTGCCGTATCAACAAAACAGCTATCACCAAAACCAGGGAAGCAATCAGAAATATGGTTATCAATAAAAAATTATAATGGGTAATGCTCTCCTTTTGCAGATAATTCTCATGCGAAAGCATTTTCAATTGCTTG
>JAJRTT010000169.1 GCA_024278155.1 Bacteroidota bacterium
CCCGGCCCAAGTTTTCCCTTACACTTGAAAACCTATCCCTGTTTGGCCAACGGGCCCAAAACCAGTCGGTTATATCTTTCAATGAACGTCTTGTCCCTTAATTAATGCTAACAATTGTGTATATGCAATATTACCTTTATTTCTGCATTGGCCAAAGGCAAAGGTACGTTTATATTCCCTATGTGGGTGTATAGCGTACAATCCCTAAGCTATTGGAATATTCACGACTACCTTATTTACCCCCGGCCTGTTTCACCTTATACCCAAGGCCCTTCAAAATCTCGATGACCTTTTTCCGAAAATCGCCCTGTACAAGGATTTCGCCATCTTTGGCCGTTCCGCCCACACCGCATTTCGTTTTCAGGGTTTTGCCCAGGGTTTTCAAGTCGTCTTCCGTTCCAATAAACCCGGTGATCAGCGTAACCGTTTTCCCTTTCCTCTTTTTCCGGTCCAAAGAGACCCTTAATTCTTGTTGGCTGGCCGCCAAGGTTTCCATTTCTTCTTCCTTATCGTTATCGTATTCATAATCGGGATTTGTTGAAAACACCACCCCAAGCCTGTCTTTCCAGTCGTTTGCCATTTTTTGTTTTTTCTTCAAAGATACAATAAACAAAGTGGGCAAAGTGAAATTTCCCCAAACAATTAAACCCTGATTGTGTAATAGGGCTTTGTCATGGGGACCAACAGTGCAATAAAACATAAAGTTTTGAAACAAGAGCAAGGCCACCGCTTTGGTGCGGCTTCAAAAGTTAACGAAGTGGAATGTTTTGCGGCAATTTTAGTCCCTAATAAATTTTCTATTGTATATTCCGGGTTAAAGCAACATTATGCTCAAATGGATTGTCATTAACCTAAATTGAATAAATCAGAAATAACAAATCATAAAGCTTGTCCGTATGGATAAATAAAAAGGTTCAAAACAATAAACACGAAACCAGTTTTGGCTTTTGATTTTTGTTCATTGGAATTACTTTTTCGTTTTGGTTTTTTTGGCAATGACAGTTTGGGACAATATAATATATGAACATGGGAAATAAGATTTTAATAGCATCACTTGCATTGCTCTTGTCAGCAATTGCCCTCCATGCCCAGGAAGCCGAATATGTCTGGGCCGAACAGGGTGGGAATTCCTCGTTCACCGAAGGGAACATACAACTGCAAAATACGGATACCGGGATTATTGCAGCGGGGGATTTCTCGGGAACGGCCCATTTTGGCAACGAAGAAATCACTTCCAATGGGGCTTCCGATATTTTTGTTGCCCGCTTTGATGAAAACGGGGGCATTGAACAAATCCTGAGTTTTGGTAGCGAAAACGAAGAAATGTTGAGGTTCCTGAACGTGGACGGTGAAGGCAACTTTGTGGTTTCGATTATGTTTACCGGTTTTATAACGGTCGGGGGGATCGACTTTACAAGCCTTGGCGGACAGGATGTGCTGCTGGTGAAGTTCAAGCCTGATTTAAGTGTTCAATGGGCAAAGCAATATGGCACGCCCCTCACCGATTATGTGAAAGGGATGGACATGGACGAAGATGGAAACGTCCTGGTTTTCGGGAAGTTCAAAAACGATATTGTTTTTGGCGATTTCACGCTTAGCTCGGCAGGGTCCACTGATATGTACATTGCAAAATATGATACTGATGGAAATGTCAGCCTGGCTTTTAACGAAGGGGGAAATGCTTACGAGGATGCCAATTCCATCGCCGTTGGGTCAAATAATGGGTTTTATATTTCAGGTACTTTTTACGGCGAAACAGTTATTAATGGCGAAACAATCACAACGGACAATACCACAGGGGTTTTCCTTGCAAAATATGACGACAGCGGCGGTTTCCAGTGGGTTCAGGTAATTGACGGGAGCAATTTGCTGAACCCGGTTTTCCTGGCAAGCAACACCGATGGTTCTCTTTATGTTGCGGGAAGTTTTCAGGGTCAGGTGGTCTTTGGTTCACAAATACTGACAACCGGTGAGTTTGATGCAGATGTTTATATTGCCAAATACAATACTGATGGAGAAACACTTTGGGCAGGGCAGGGCGACAGCCAAGGGAGCGACATCGTTTCTGCTTTAAGCTGCGATGTGGGCGGGAACGTTTATCTTGCAGGTCAATATCCCGATACTATTGACTTCAATGGGATCATTATCGATTATTCATTGTGCTGAGGATCGGCGGAGACCTTTGTTGTACGATATAACAACAACGGTCAGGCAGAGTGGGGAAAGCAAATTTCCTCCACAAGGGTAAAAGCGAAAACATTGAGTTCTGATATTTCAGGGAATCTGGTAATAGCGGGGATATTTAACGATACACTCACCATGGGCGGTTTTCAAATAATCGAAATGGACAAATATCACAATTTCCTGACAAAGATAAAATGGACAGGGACAACGGGCGAAAATGAGATGACAGGGAAAGGGGAAGGGATTCGTGTATTTCCAAACCCGGCAAAAGACAAAATTAAAATTACGGTCTTAAACGATAATGAAATATTGGCTTTTGAAATTGTGGACAAATATGGAAGAAAGCTGGTGAAGAGGGAAATCCGACAAAATGGCGAATTTATTTTTAACACTTCGGATTTGTCACCCGGTATATATTTTATCTACTTTTACACACAAAACAAAAATGTGGTTTCCGAAAAAATAATAGTTCTATAAGCTGTTTTTATGAGACGATTTTACTATATGCTTTTATTTCTCTTTCTGACGGGGCTTCCTGCTTTTGCACAAACCGTTTTTTGGTCGGAGGATTTTGTTTCGGGCCTGGGATGGACGGTTGACGGAAACTGGAAAATAGAAAATGACATGATGGGCTTTTTCTGGTCCCCTCAATTGGAAAACTTTGATTGTTCTTCCGTCTCTCCCATAATTCATTTGCACGAAAGCAGCACCAGCCTTGTCGTTGGACAGTTCCTCGATGTATTTGCCACCACTTCGGATGAAATGGCAGAAATATCGGTTATCACGCAAAGCGGCGAAGATATTCTTTGGAGTTATGCCTTGAGCAATGGAAACTGGGGGAGTACTTCAGGAGATGACCTTGAAATCCCAATTGCTGATTACGCCGGACAGGATGTGCAAATAAAATTCAGGACATATGGTGCCAGTACCTTCAACTGGAGTGGCTGGTATATTTTCAATGTTCGGCTCAATGCCGACCTATACAATGATCTGGCCGTAACGGCCATTATCGGCCCAAAAAAACTGGATATTGGGGAAACAGGGACATGGGACGTGAAAATCAAGAATTTTGGTTTTCAGCCAGCTTCCAACTTTAGTGTTAAATTGTTTAATTACAAAACCGGGGAATTGATCGCAAGCATTGATGATACGGAAGAAATCGATCCCCTGGCAAATAAGTCCTATACGTTTAACTGGTCGTCGCCAGCGGCATACAACACGGCTTTGTACAGTGTAATTGTTTTTGAAGGTGACGAGTTCATCGGGAACAATACTTCAAAAAGCCATTTTATCCGGATAAATCCGGAGATTGATTTCAGTGTGCTTGTTTGGGACAATGACAACGACATCCCAACGGTGAGCGATCCCGAACAGGGTGATGAAATACAGCCTTCCGAATCGCTTACACGTGCTTTGGAACTGGCCGGGATACAATATACTTATAGCAAATCATTGCCGGGCAACCTGACCGGTTTTGACATGGTCTTTGGCACAATGGGTTGCTACTGCCTCAGTTGAGGGACCACCCCTCCCGGGTTTGTTAACGAAGCTGACCAGGCAAAACTGATTGATTACTTAAACGAAGGTGGAAACCTTTACATCGAAAGTGTTAATTTAGGGTACGATTACCATACAACAACGTTCTTTGAATATTTTGGGATAAAATATAATGATGACGGAAGTGAAGAGGAAGCCGTATATTTAATTGGTGGTGACAATGATCTGACAACGGGCCTCCAATTGGATTAT
This sequence comes from Bacteroidota bacterium, assembly GCA_024278155.1. GTDB lineage: Bacteria > Bacteroidota > Bacteroidia > Bacteroidales > JAADJA01 > JAADJA01. Next base: position 3,934 of record JAJRTT010000169.1, read on the forward strand.
TTCGGTGGCCCGGATCCTCATTACAGCCTTGACTGGCTGGGGGCTTCGGGAAGCGAGTTGCTTTTCAGCAGCGATGACGGGCACGGAAGGATGTTCCTGATGGAAGGGGACGGTCATAAAGTAATATCGTCCTCCATTGTCCTTGGGGCAATAGCTTCGGGCGACACATTGAACCTCAAGCCCTATCTCGTAAGCGAAATAGTGAATTGTTTTTTGGACTTCAACCCAACGACATCTTTAAAGGAGGATATTGCCGATTTAATATCTGTGGCCAACTTTCCAAACCCTTTCAATTCTGAAACACGGATTGATTATGTTGTGAAGGAAAAAGGACGTGTACGTATTGATATTTACAATGTGAACGGTGAACTTGTGAAACGGCTTGTTGACAAAGAATTGCTTCCCGGCTATTATTCCGTAAATTGGGATGCAAGCAACCGGAATGGCGAAAAAGTGGAAAGCGGGTTTTATTTTTACAGAATAAGCCTCGGAAATAATTCACAGACAGAGAAGATGATATTGTTCTAAATCATGAGGACACTGCATTTAGGCATCATACAATCGCCAAACCGCTGCGCCAGGACCGCTGAGGACAAGGATAATTACCAGACCACTTCGCAGTGGCATTCGCAAGGGACAGTGGTCAGACGATTCCACAGAGGGGACGGAACTGGTGTTCCACCTGGTCTTCAAAACCAGTAGCAGACGGATAAAACCGGCTGTGGCAGGTTCGATTCCTGCCCTCTCTGCTTTTTTATTAATGGCTGAAAAACCGCCATCATTTATTTTCCCCCATTTTTCATAAATTGTTTTTAACATCAACCTTCCGGGTCTCAAAAGCTATTTCCAGCTTCGGCCCAAAAGGTTCTTAAAGCTGACTTTTCACCCAGCGTTGCATTGGCGAAGTTGGGCCAACTTATCGCCCGACGTAGCTTTAGCGAAGTTGGGCTAACTTATCGCCCGACGTAGCTTTAGCGAAGTTGGGTATAACTTAAAAAAATGAATGGATTAAATAATCTTCCCGGTGTGGATAAACTGCTGAACCTGCCTGAAATCAAGGCAATGATATCAGAGCACAATGTAACACTTGTGAAATTTGCTATCAGGGAATCACTGTCCCATTTCAGGGCAAAAGCTTTAAAGGACAAGGCAATTCCCGATGCACAAGGTATTATTGGACATATCCGTACAGGAATTCAGAAAATCACGACAAAAAGCCTTCGTAATGTAATGAATGCCACGGGCGTGGTAGTCCATACGAATTTGGGGCGTGCGCCTTTCAGCAATGAAATAATCGAAGAGGTTTCCAAAATCCTGAAAGGCTACAGCAACCTTGAATTCGATTTGGAAAAGGGAAGCCGTGGTTCCAGGAATACCCATGTGACCCGATTGTTGACTTACCTCACAGGGGCCGAAGATGTTTTGGTCGTGAACAATAACGCCGCCGCCCTTATGTTGCTTCTACGCACTTTTGCCAAGGACAAAGAGGTAATCGTATCCCGTGGCGAACTGATCGAAATCGGCGGTTCTTTCCGTTTGCCGGACATTATGGCTGCATCGGATTGTAAAATGGTAGAAGTGGGCACGACCAACAAAACCAAAGTCCAGGATTACGAAAATGCGGCCAATGAAGAAACTGCCCTTTTGTTCAAAGCGCACACTTCCAACTATGTGATACAGGGTTTTACGCAAGAAGCCAAATTACAGGAGTTGGTCGCCCTCGGCAAAAAGAAAAAAATCCCGGTTGTTTATGACATGGGGTCTGGCCTGTTGAGGAAAACATCGGTTGGGATTTTCAGGGACGAACCGGATGTACGGAAAACACTGGCCACGGGTGTTGACATTGTTAGTTTTAGTGGGGATAAATTATTGGGTGGCCCGCAAGCCGGTATCATTGCCGGTAAAAAGAAATTTATTGCCATTCTGAAAAAGGAACCGATGGTGAGGGCATTGCGGGTCGGGAAAACCACTTTGGCATTTATGGAAGCGGCATTGTCCTATTACCTTGATGATAAGGCCCTGATCGAAAACAACAGTATTTTCAGGATGATGTCAAAAAAGCCCGATGAGTTAAAACGCAATGCAGAAATATTACAAAAAGGATTGTCAGGCCTCAATATAGGTTCAAGCATCGTGAAAGGAAAAGGACAATGTGGTGGCGGGGCCTTGCCGGGAAAAGAACTTGATAGTTTTGCCGTTCGCATTGATGGGGAATTTGGATCAAATAAAAAGAAATCGGAATTTGCCGAAAAGCTCTATTTTGGATTGATGCACCATAAAACACCGGTTGTTGGAATTTTAAGGAAGGGGGATATTTATTTTGACATGTTGACAATCCCGGATGAACAAATTGGGAAACTGTCAATGGTTATTGGTGAGGTTTATGATAACCTTTATGGAACAGGAATAAAAAACAGAACCAGGTGCGGCGCACCGAAACATTGATAACAAAATGAAACACCTTATCCTCGGAACGGCCGGTCATGTTGACCACGGGAAAACGGCACTGATAAAAGCATTGACCGATATCGACTGCGACACCCACAAAGAAGAAAAAGAACGGGGGATCACTATCAACCTGGGATTTTCACACCTGACACTCCCTTCGGGCGAATCGCTCGGAATCGTGGATGTTCCAGGACATAAAGATTTTATAAAAACCATGGTGGCCGGGGCTTTCGGGATCGACATTGTCCTTTTGACGGTGGCAGCCGACAGCGGTGTGATGCCCCAAACCGCCGAACACCTGAAAATAATCGAGATGCTGGGCGTAAAACATGGGATCGTTGTTTTGACAAAAATCGATTTGGTGGACGAGGAAATGTTGGAGCTTGCCCAAATGGAAATTGCCGAATTCCTGGAAGGGACCATTTTTGAGGACGTGCCCATTGTTGGGGTTTCTTCCCATACGGGCAAAGGCCTGGACGAACTTGTGTCCAAGATTGCCGAAACAATCCCAAAAACCGGGGAACGGAAAAGCACAGATTATTTCAGGATGTACATCGACCGGATATTCAATGTGAAAGGGATTGGCTTTGTGGTAACGGGAACTGTTTTGGAAGGGGAAATCGAAACGGGAACAGAAGTTTTCCTGTTACCGGGAAAAAACAAAAAAATAAAAATCCGGAATATTGAACGGCATGGAGAGCATGTGGACAAAGTATTTAGTGGCGACCGGGCCGCCCTTAACCTTACCGGAATGAAACTTGAGGATTACCAACGTGGAATGGTCTTGTCCGACAAACAGTTCGAGGAAACTTCGATGATAGATGCCACAATCAGCATGTTCGATATTAATCATGAAATGAAGCTATGGTCGAAAGCAATCCTCTATTCCGGCACTTTTGAATGTTCGGCACGGGTTCACTTGCTGGACAAAGACAACCTGAAACCGGGGGAAACCGCCATTGCCCAGATCCACCTCGACAAACCGGCCATCCTGATAAACAAGGATAAATTCATCATTCGTAATTCATCAAACGACATTACGCTTGGAGGAGGTACAATCATCGACACATCACCGCTCCACCACAGGAAGAGAACAACAAAACTCATCGAAACCCTGAAAGACCTTGCCGATGCTACTTTGCACAGCGACAAAATATTCAACCTCATCAAAATCGAGATCAAAAAGGAAAAGTTGCCGGTTTTTGCGGAAAGCATTGCGGACAGATTAAGCCTTTCCGAAAAGGAAGTTCTGGATGAATGCCAAACCAACAATGATGGGACTGTGCATATCAGTTTATCTTCAGGAAAACCTGTCCTGACCGATATCAATGCCCACAAAAATTATTACGACAAGATTATTGAGACAATTGAACTTTGGCACAAAAAAAACCCAATCCTGGAAGAAGGGCTTGACACAAAAGAGTTTTATGGAAAATTTGGTTATGCGAAAAATGAAGCAGGGAAACCCTATCTCGAAAGCTTAATGGAGCAAATCCTAATGGATGGCCTGATAAGAAAGGTGGGGAATACTTTTGCACTAAAGGGGCACAGCGTTAAAGTCGATCCAAAAACCCAAAAACAACTTGAATGGCTTGAAAACAAAATCAGGGACACAGGAATGGACATCCCCGACAACAAGAAAATCGAAGAAGCAGCATTGTCGGAAAAAATCAACAAGGACAGGTTGAAGATGTTGTTGAAATACCTTGCACGACAAAGTAAACTGGTTTTTCACCGGGGCGAATACCTGCACACGGACATTGTTGACAAATCGAGAAGGACTTTGTTCGATATTCTAAAGGACAGGGAAAGAGGGATGAACGAAAAGGAAATCCGCTTGCTGTTGGACAGTACCAAAAAATTCGTTAAACTTATTATCGGGATATTTGTTGAGGAAGGGACAGTCTATCAACAAACTTTTTATGTGATGATAACGAAAAAAGGGAAAGAGTTGACAGGATAATGACCAAATAAAGATTGAAATAATGTA
>JAJRTT010000170.1 GCA_024278155.1 Bacteroidota bacterium
AAGGAATTCGATGTTGAACTAAAAAACATCAGTGGGAATACCGAGATCATCAAAAACAACCGGATTGAACTTTTAGGGGCAAGCTTTGTTGGATTAAGCGAAGAGGAAAAAGCGGAACTGAATATAGATCATGGGTTAAAGATTGTTGAACTGGGTTCCGGTAAATTCAAAAGCAGCGGGATACGCGAAGGCTTTATCGTGATGAGTATCGACAAGGAACCGGTGGAAACGGTACAGGACCTTCAGATTGTACTTAATGGAAAAACCGGTGGTACTTTGGTAGAGGGGATTTATCCAAATGGACAAAGGGCTTATTATGGACTTGGACTTTGATGATTTGCCCAAAAGAATCAAAGGATCCCTAAAAATTTTACAATATTTTTTTAATATATAAAGTTAATAATGAGCGAAATGTATGGGCATGCTTAAAAAACACAAGCTTAATTCGATAATTAATTTTGGAAAAGCATTTATTTTTCGTATATTTGTGTACTTTTTTGGCCAACGTTTAGCTGGTTGATTATCAGGGAATTAAGCAATAAATAAATATATAATGAGACAACTCAAAATCACAAAATCGATCACCAATCGTGAAACAGCTTCTTTGGACAAATATCTTCAGGATATTGGCAAGGAGGAGTTGATTACGGCTGACGAGGAGGTAAGTTTAGCCCAAAAGGTTCACCAGGGTGATCAAATGGCCCTCGAAAAATTAGTGAAAGCAAACCTCCGTTTTGTAGTATCGGTTGCAAAGCAGTATCAAAACCAGGGATTGAGCCTTCCTGATTTGATTAACGAAGGGAATCTTGGTTTGATAAAAGCTGCCAAGAGGTTTGATGAAACAAGGGGTTTTAAATTCATCTCTTATGCCGTTTGGTGGATCCGCCAGTCCATTTTGCAGGCCTTGGCCGAGCAATCAAGGATTATCAGGTTACCGCTGAACCAGGTAGGGTCGCTGAACAAAATCAAAAAGGCAACATCAAAACTGGAGCAAAAATATGAACGGACACCTTCATCGGAAGAAATTGCCGAGAAATTGGAAGTGCCCGATTATAAAATCACTGCCGCCAAGAAAATCACCACAAGGTATATTTCGATGGATGCACCATTGACCCAGGATGATGAAACGAAATTCCTGGATGTTTTTGTTTCCGAAGATTCCTCCCGTACCGATGATGACCTGATGAAGGAATCATTGGCGCGTGAAATCCAACGTTCGTTGGCAACCCTTACCAAAAAGGAAAGGGACGTGATCAATCTGTATTACGGAATTGGTATGCCACACGGATTGACATTGGAAGAAATAGGTGCAAAATTTGATTTGACACGCGAAAGGGTCCGACAGATCAAAGAAAAAGCAATCAGGAGATTAAAGCATACTTCAAGGAGCAAATTACTGAAAGCTTATCTTGGCCAGTAATTCCTGTAAAAATTTGAAAAAGGGCTTATTACTTTTTGTGATAAGCCCTTTTTTTTTAATTTTGACGCCATTATTATCTGAAAACTTTTAATCATTTAAATCCCATATAATGAATACCAAAAAAAATGACCCAAAACATTCGGAAACCTATTCCAACTTATTGAGTGAGTGGATTGATGATGAAAAAGCGGGCTTTGAGTTCATTGATGTGCTCGGCAAGCTTTTTTATGACAAATCCGTTGAGTTGATTTTTTTCCGGAACCAGTTGATCGACCGTAGTTCCAGTATTATCCTGTTCAAGCATTCTTATGCAGAAACGGTGATCGGTAAAAAGCTCAGGATCCATGACACGCTGATGCTCGCAAGGGAAATCTACCTGATGAACCTCGGTGCCTGTAAGATCGATATTGGAAAATTGAACCAGGAGTGGGTTGAACAACAAAAAGATTATAATCAGGAAACAAAATTGTTCCTTGCCGATAAACTAAAGGACATCATAGGGAAACCAAGAAAAAACGAAAAACCCGTTGATGTGGTTTTATTTGGTTTTGGCCGGATCGGCCGTTTGCTGCTCCGTGAATTGATTATCCAGGGAAACGGGACGCAATTGCTCCCCAAAGCCGTAGTTACCAGAAACGTGACACCTGAAAGTATTTCAAAGCGGGCATCCCTTGTGCGCCATGATTCGGTTCATGGCCCTTTCCGTGGAAACGTTATCGAGGATATAGAAAATGAATCCATCTATTTGAACGGTCATATGGTGAAGATGATCGGTGGATCCAATCCCGAAGATATCGATTACGAATCCTATGGTATCCATGATGCTTTGTTGATTGACAATACCGGGATATTCCGTGACAGGGAAGGCTTGAGCAAACACCTGAAAGCAAAAGGCATTGCAAAGGTATTGTTTACGGCACCGGCAAAAGGCGATGTCCCGAATATCGTTTTTGGTGTAAACCATTTAAAATTTGCCCCTGATTCCGATAATGTGTTTTCGGCCGCATCCTGTACCACCAATGCGATTGTGCCAACACTTCAGGTTATTGAAACAGAACTTGGAATCGAAAAAGGGCATGTTGAAACGGTTCACTCATATACAAATGATCAGAATCTGCTGGACAATTACCACAAAAAACCCCGGCGTGGACGGGCAGCACCGTTGAACATGGTTATTACGACTACCGGATCGGGAACGGCAGCGGCAAAAGTAATCCCGAGCCTGAAGGGTAAAATGACGGCCAATGCGATCCGTGTACCTACGGCCAATGTTTCCCTTGCAATTTTGGCACTTACTGTCAAAAAACCCACAAACAGGAAGGAAGTTGTGGAACTATTGCGACATGCGGCCCTAAAAGGGGATTTTGTCGAACAAATCCGTTTTTCGGCTTCCAACGAGTCGGTCTCGTCCGATTTTATCGGCGACCCTGTTGCCGGCATTTTTGATGCACCTGCAACCCAGGTTTCTGCCGATGGCAAGAATATCCTTATTTATATGTGGTACGATAATGAATTTGGATATACCATGCAGGTTCTTCGACTTGCAAGGTATGTTGCAAAGGTTGAACGTTATAAATATGTATAAAGGGTTTTTCCAAAATAATTGGGCAGTTCAAAAAGAATTGCCCTTTTTTTGTTTTTATTCTTTTGTTTTTCCCAAATAATCAGAACTTTGCATAAAATTAAAAACGTGGCTAATACAAAGTATATTTTCGTTCTCGGTGGTGTGGTTTCTTCTCTTGGTAAAGGGATTATTTCTGCCTCACTCGCAAAACTCTTGCAGTCCAGGGGTTTTTCCGTAACCATTCAAAAACTGGATCCTTATATCAACGTGGACCCGGGAACACTCAACCCATATGAACATGGTGAATGTTATGTGACGGAAGATGGTGCGGAAACCGATCTTGATTTGGGCCATTATGAGCGCTTTTCGAATATCGCAACTTCCCAGGCCAATAATGTTACGACCGGGAGGATATACCAAAATGTTATCCAGAAGGAAAGGCGCGGGGATTATCTTGGGCAAACGGTTCAGGTCATCCCGCATATAACAGATGAGATAAAACGAAGGATCCGCCTGCTTGGCGATACGGGGAAATATGATTTTGTCATTACCGAGATCGGTGGTACGGTCGGTGATATCGAATCCCTTCCTTATATCGAGGCCATCAGGCAGATGCGGTGGGAAATGGGAAGGGATTGTGCCGTTATCCACCTTACGCTTGTCCCTTTTTTGTCGGCTGCCGGTGAACTCAAAACCAAGCCCACCCAACATTCCGTAAAAACTTTGTTGGAATCCGGGGTTCAACCCGATGTAATCGTTTGTCGTACCGAAAAGCAATTGAACGAGAACCTTCGGAACAAGATTGCACGTTTTTGTAATGTTGAACCTTCTTCGGTCATCGAATCCATTGATGCAAAAACCATTTATGAAGTCCCTTTGCTCATGAGGGAAGAAAACCTGGATACGGAGATATTGCGAAAAACAAGGATGCCCTTGGATACCAAAGCCGATTTGAAAAACTGGGAAGAATTCCTTTTCAAGCTTTCAAATCCTTCGAAGAAAGTTACGATTGGTTTGATCGGGAAATATGTTGAATTGAAGGATGCTTATAAATCCATCAACGAATCTTTCATCCACGCAAGTGCCCAAAACGAATGTAAGGTAGAGTTGAAGATGATCCACGCCGAAGATGTCACTGAAAAAACCGCTGCCAAATTGCTGGGAAATCTCAGTGGTATTCTTGTGGCGCCTGGTTTTGGTGAAAGGGGGATCGAAGGGAAAATTTCAGCCATTGAACATGCCCGGAAAAACAAGGTCCCATTTCTGGGGATTTGCCTGGGAATGCAATGTGCCGTTATCGAATTTGGCCGGAATGTTTTAGGGATGGTTAGTGCACACTCAACAGAAATGAACCCGAAAACAAAATTTCCGGTTATCGACCTGATGGAAGAGCAAAAGAAAATTACTGGTCTTGGAGGCACAATGCGACTTGGCGCTTATCCATGTCAGTTGAAAAAGGGGACGAAAGCATACGAAACTTACCAGACTTTAAATGTTAAGGAGCGACATCGTCACCGTTATGAATTCAACAATGAATATTTGGAGCAATACCAAAAAGCGGGTATGGTGATGGCGGGGATCAACCGGCAGGATAACCTGGTCGAGATTATTGAGTTGGAAGACCATCCCTGGTTTGTGGGTGTGCAATTCCATCCAGAATATCAAAGCACAGTGGCCAAACCTCATCCGTTGTTTGTGAATTTTGTAAAAGCCGCATTGAACTATCATTCTGAAGAAATAGAATAAACACGAATCAAACTAATCAAGAAAATCTAAACACATGAAAAAAGGGATTATATTGCTTTTTGTAAGTATCCTTGGTTTGCTAAGCTCTTGTGATGTGGCAAACGATTTAATGAAGGTAGCTTCGCAAAACCTGCCCCTCACCGAACAGGAAGTGATAAACGGTTTAAAATCAGCACTGGAAATAAGTACGGACACGGCTGTAAGTATCGTATCTGCAACCAATGGCTTTTTCAAGGACAATGCGATTAAAATCCTTCTTCCCCCCGAAGCGGATATTATTGCCCAGAACATGAACAACCCTTTATTGAAGGCAATAGGGGTTTCGGGGATGATCGAGGATGTGATTTTGCGAATGAACCGTTCGGCTGAACAAGCTGCCAAACAAGCCACACCGATATTTGTGAATGCCATAAAAACCATGTCCATCCAGGATGCTTTTGG
>JAJRTT010000171.1 GCA_024278155.1 Bacteroidota bacterium
CATTTGAATAAAAACCGAGTGTCTTCAAGGTGTCCCCATTTTCGTCCAACTGCATCAACATATTGAAGTTGCCCGGTTTTGGTTCTTCCAAAAATGTGGCGGTAACATAAATCCTTTCCTCATCGTCCTGCATTATCTTGATATCGGGACTGAAATAGTAATAGCTGTCTCCGGTCAGTTCGTAGTGCTTCTCAAAAACAATATCAAGGTCCTCGTTGAATTCCATGACCAACACATGGGAAACACTTCTTTCAACATCACCAGTTTCATCGCCAACTGTCCCAACAACAAGATAATCATTTCCGGGCAGTACTAAGAAATCATCAAATATTACATCCTGTCCTTCATTTTCTACGAATTTTACAATAGTATCAAAATTTTCATCAAGCTTTAGGATATAAGCCGAATAATGATACAAAGTATCATGCTGGTAGCCTATTAGCAAATAATCATTGTTATGGTCTTCCTGAACCCTTGAACAAACAATTGCATAATCTGTATCCCAAAAGAATTCCATATCCTGTGCATTTCCATAAAAACATAAAAGCATAAGAAAAACCGTGATCGCTCGTTTTAAATTGTCCATTTTTCAAGTTTTAGAATTGCAATTATTTTTATTTTCAGGGGCAATTGCCCCTCCTATGTTTTCAGCTTCAAAAAAAAGTTCCCCTATTTCGGGCAAGCCAACCACAAAAGGAACAAAGCATTCCCTTTATGCCTATTTGCCTTTTTTTAACCCTACCTACATTGTCGACCTAGGGTCTTGGACACCCCCGAAAATTTGGAAATCGGCAACAAACATAATATATCAAAAGGCCTTTGTCAAATCTGTTTTACTTCGATGTATTGTTTTTTTGCGCTTTTTGAAAATTGCGGACGGGTGACTATCAGATGGTCGCAAATATTATTTAGATTCTTTTTAAATTAGCGGCAATCAGTTAACGGTGGGATATTATAAGTTAACGGTAAAAACCCGCAGGCAAAAAAAATGAATCCGACTTACGGAAACCCGTTTCGGTTTTTTCAATGCCAATATGACCATCCTGAATGAGCAGTTAGTGACCCTACATAAAATAAAGGAACAGCAAGGGGACAATTATTCCAAGGGCGGTATAAACCCCTCCCATTCCCCAAATACCTTTCTTGCCCCTTACCATGAACAATGATGTGATGGCAAGGAAAATCAGGGCACCTGCAAATATATCGGAGAACCACATCCACCATACTTGTGGGTTATAGTGCAGGAAATTTACCTGATAAAAAACGGCGCGTTTTTTCAGTATTTCTATTTCACCATCGCCTGTTGTGGTATTTACATAAACCGTTGAACCGCCTTTCAGGAATACTTTCAGGAAGCCATCGGCCGGGAAATAATACTTTTTGTAGTTTTTCCGGTTATTGACTTCATCAAGGAGTTTCAAAACGTTTTCTTCTTAAATATGGGCTTTGTCCAGGGGAATATCTGTGGTGAACTCCTCCAGATCAACGGTATAGTTCGGGTTCCAGTCTTTCAGGTGGTTCAGGGCAATCCCCGACAAACCATAAATAATTGTTGCTCCAATAAAAAAGAAGCCGATATCCCGGTGTAGGATTCGGCTCCACTTTCTCAATTTCTTCATTATTTTTGCTCTTTCTCTTCGAGTGAAACAAACTCAAGTGAGTAAAATGAAAGATGGTCAGTATCAGCAGTTTTCATGGAATCGCGGTAATATTCAATTTGGGCGATTTTCTGCTCATACAAATCATCATCCGTTTCACCTTCCTTATGGCTCTGGATATTATCTTCTTCCATCTTCAGGCAATAAGATTCATCCACCCTGAATTCGCTAACAACACCTGTAATAACTACATCGCTGCCCACAATTTCATCTTTGAACCTATTATCGGATTCAACATGTACATCGCCTTCATCGGAAACCAATAAAAGCTTTTTGCCGCCATGCTTGCAAACATGGTCAACAATACCTTCTACCTTTACTTCCTGGTTCACAAAATCACCTGCCTTTGCATCAAATTCGCCAAGGGCGATCATGGGGATTTCACTTTGAATTGTTTCACTTAGGGATGCTTCTGCATTTTCTTTGTTTCCACCTTCTCCGGTGCAGGAAACGAATAATGCGGCAATTGCTACGATTGTCATGAGTTTTTTAATCATTTTCTTTGTTTTTTAGAGTTTATAATATCTTGAAAGTTTGTTTTCTGATTGATTAATAAAGTTGTATGACCACTATTATAAAATGGTCGGCAAATATAGCAAAATCTTAAAAAGAATGTTTCTAAATAATGGGCCTTCCACAAAAAAACAGAAGGTTTTTGATTTGCTTATCATAAAGGATGATCCTATCCTGTTTTTATCCAAATAGAAATGAAATATGGAACACGATATGGAATTTTCTTAGCTTTGCACAATTGAAATTTTATTGATAACAGGATACTTGAAGTAACAGCAAATGGCGGGACACCTAAAATATTTTCAGAAGCCTTATCCCTTCAATGATGATTTGACGCAAAACACCAAGCTTATTTTTTTGATAAGCCTGATTTTGTTGTTGTTGGTTTTTCTGTTTCAACCTTTTGACCTGAGTGCCCTCGATCGCAATGACAAATATTTGTTGATCGGAGGGATTGTTTTTGTCAACTTTGTTGGCCTTAGTATCAACTTACTTTTGATACCCGCCTTTCTTTCCCAAAAGAACATTTTTAAAAACTGGACTGTCCTAAAAGAAATTTGGTGGAACATCTGGATATTGTTCACGCTTGTATCCGGATATTTTATTTATTTCCGAATAAGCGGATCTTTTGGTTTCAGTTTATATATTTTGCTTAAAATCGTTGTGATAAGCGCTATCCCAATTAGCATCCTTATTCCATACAACCGAAACCGTTTATTGAAAAACTATTTGCAATCGGCTTTGGAGTTGAATACTTACCTTGAAGAAAAAGCGAACCCATCACCTAAAATCGTGCACCTAAAATCGGATTATGAAAAGGATGATCTGTCGGTGGATGTGAACACATTGCTCTATATCAGGTCGGCAAACAATTATATCGAGGTTTTTTGGGAGGAAAACGGCAAAACCCTTTCGCAATTGATCCGCTGCACCTTGAAATATGCCGAAGACGCTTTTGTGGATTTCCCATATATCTTTAAATGTCACAGGGCGTTTATCGTGAACATCAATTTTGTGAAAAAGGTGGAAGGGAAGCCACAGGGATATACACTTTATGTGGGAGCAGATAATCACACGGTGTATGTATCGCGCAATTTTATCCCCCAATTCAAAGAGAAGTTTTATAAACTCTGAATTGATTTGTAACCGACTCTTTAAATCCCAATGTATTTCACCCCTGAATCCAGTCCATTCACCCCTATTACAGTTTTTGAACCCTATTTCCTGATGTTAATCCCTTAATTTATTTATTCGCCTAACACCCTCGTATTTTTGCATTTTAATTTCAAAAAATTCAATTATGAAAGCATTGCACATCGGGGATTTGGAAGTAGG
>JAJRTT010000172.1 GCA_024278155.1 Bacteroidota bacterium
CGAAGAGTTGAAAATACCGGAAGAGTATCTGAAATAAAAGCATACTTACATATACAATAGTTCGGCAAATAATCTTAACACATTAATTAATAAGTTCGTTGCCTAAAACGTAATACAATGCCCTTAGCATATCATATTTCCTTACACTTCAGGCTGTATGTTGGTTAGATGTTTTTACCCGTAGGGATTATCGGGATATTTTTATCGATTCACTGATTTTTTGTAGGAAGAACAAGGAACTGGAAGTTTATGCATATGTAATTATGTCGAACCATGTACACTTGATTGTCCGTTCGAAAAACGGAAAACTTTCGGACACTCTCCGTGATATGAAAAAGTACACTGCTGTTCAAATAATCAATCGGATTGAAAATGGAAATGAAAGCCGTAAGAAATGGCTTTTAAGTGAAATGGCTTTTGAAGCACGATCACATAAACGGAATTCAGATTACCAGTTTTGGACGCATGAAAACCATGTTGTTGAATTAACTTCAGGTGAGATGATGGAACAGCGCTTAAATTATATTCATCAAAATCCGGTTAAAGCAGGAATCGTTGTTAATCCAGAAGATTATCTTTATAGTAGTGCTGGAAATTATTGTGAAAGTATTAATTGTTTGATGGATGTGGATTTAATTGAATAAATGTAAATCTGGAGATTTACACTTCACCCAGCGTAGTCAGAGACTGCGCTGAGAGTATTTAGGGCTGAATTCGTTGCACACATCCCCCTTGCCTAACCTCGGCGTAGTCTCTGACTACGCCGTGTGGTGTTGCAATCTTCAGATTGCGGATTCTTTTATTTTTAAATCCAATGCCTAAAATCCAAACGTTATTTGGTTTTTTAAAATACTATTTGTTCTCCAGCTATTCAGTATCTCCCTCAAAGTTTTGTATCTTTGAACGGTCAAAACAAATAATCACAAATTTAAAATCAAACATTATGGAAAAACTGAATCACTATTGGGATCTGATCGTGGATAATACCATCCTTTATGCCCCTAAAATACTATTGGCACTTGTGGTGCTTTTTATCGGACTAAGGATTATTGCTGCGGTCGCAAAACTAATTGGTAAGGGAATGGATAAAAAGGGAACGGACGAAACCCTTAAACCATTTATCCTCAGTTTGCTGACCTGGGTACTGAAAGCCATGTTGTTCATCAGCGTAATCCAAATGATGGGTGTTGCCACCACTTCTTTTATTGCTGTGTTGGGTGCTGCCGGTCTGGCAATCGGCCTGGCATTGCAGGGGACACTGGCAAATTTTGCAGGGGGTGCACTTATCCTTATCTTTAAGCCCTATAAAGTTGGCGACCTGATTGAATCACAAGGGAAATTGGGCGTTGTGAAGGAAATCCAGATTTTTACAACGATATTGCTCAACCCACAGAACAAAACCATTATATTGCCCAATGGCGCCGTTTCAAATGGCGAAATCACCAACTATACGCGTGAAGGGAAATTGAGGGTCGATATAAGTGTCGGTATTTCCTATGATTCGGATATGAAGAAAGCCAAAGATGTACTGATGGCCGTCCTTGAAAAAGATGAAAAAGTTTTAAAAGATCCGGCACCCTTTGTAGGTGTTTCGGAGCTTGGCGATAGTTCGGTCAACCTTGCCGTGCGGCCATGGTCAACTGCGGCTGATTATTGGGACGTGTTTTTTGGGGTTACCGAAAAATGCAAGAACGCACTTGATGCGGCGGGTATCTCCATCCCATTCCCACAAATGGATGTGCATTTGGACAAATAGACTTGTGCACCCTGAATCCTTGCCCCAAATAACGTAGCAAGTGAATTAACAGGTTTTTAAATATTCCCAAACTTCATCAAAAGCAATCCTGAACCAAACGGTAAAGTTTTCAGGACTGCTTTTCATTTCTGCCCTGATGCTGTCCATCGGCATATATTTCCAGTCGTTGACTTCTTCGGGGTTTGTTTTAGGCCGTTGGTTGCTGTGCCCTATAAACACATGGTCCAGTTCGTGTTCGGTCAAACCTTGCCCCACGTCCGAATTGTAAATGAAATCAAAAGCCTCTTCAAAACCGCAATCAAAGCCCATTTCTTCTATCATTCTTCGGTGGGCGGCATCCAGGGTTTTTTCCCCTTCTCGCGGGTGGCTGCAACAGGTGTTGGTCCACAAGCCCGGGGAATGGTATTTTGAAAATGCCCGCTGCTGGAGCATCAGCTCATTTTTTTCGTTAAAGACAAAAACGGAAAAAGCCCTGTGCAATATACCCTTTTCATGCGCTTCCATCTTTTCCATGGTCCCAATGGGTTTGTCATTTTCATCCACTAAAATTACTTTTTCCATATTGCATAAAAATTAAAGTTTGCGAAAGTAAATAAATCTGCAATGAAAAGAATTGGTTTTAATTCAAAATTTATTGAATAATAGTTTTTAAATCAGAATTTTATTATTTCTTTGCACATTATTTCGACTAACAGATTTATTTTGTAATTTTTATTTGCCATGAAGCTGAAATTCACGAAAAATTGGGCTTTAACGGGGATTGTCTTCCTGACTTTCCTGTTTGCTTGTTCTACCGATAATGATAAAAAACTTTGGGACGAAACCGTATTGGTAAATACGACCACCGCATACCAATCCTACCTCTCCCAGTTTCCTGAAGGAAAATACATCGGGCAGGCCAATGACAAAATCCAGGACCTGTATTTTGATGATGGGAAAAACAAGGGGAATGTGATCTCCGTTTATGATGAATATGTGAAATCATATCCCAAAGGGAAATACCTCGGTGAATTTGAAACCTTGATTTACGAACAGGCAAAAAAGAAAAATACCCTTGTGGCATTTGAAAATTATGCAAGCCGTTTCCCGAAAGGGAAATATTTGGCCGAGGTTGAGACCCTGTTATATGAAGGTGTTTTGTCCGGTGAATCAAGTATGACCGCCGGTGAATACCTTGTTCGTTTTCCCGAAAGCGACCATCGTGGCGATATCGAACAATTGATGTACGATTCGCTCACGGTTGACCCTTCGGTTGCAAAGGCGGATACGTTTTTATTGTATTTCCCTGAAGGGCAGTATGCTGAAAATGTAAACCTGATGTTGGAAGACCTCTATTACAAGAATGCAGTGGCCACAAATGCACGCTATGCGATACGGGCTTTCATAAATAAATTCCCTGAATCAAAACATATCAGGAAAATTGTTTTCGAGGTAAAACCGGGCGATGTTGTCCTGAAATTGTCCGACGGCAAAGAAGCGGCCCTTTATGAAGGGGCCGTGATTGATACATTTTTGGCCGTAGAGAATACCAACATTGCCATCAGCATTGAAAAAGAGGGTTATAAACCGGTTCAAGCCAACTACCTTGTGACAAATATGCCTGTCCAGATCTTTGCGAAAGAATTGAAGCCCATTATTTCTTATGTATATCAAAATGATTTTTCGAAAACGGGTTCGCCTTTTATCAAAAGCGGTGCGAAATCCAACTTTGAGTTATATGATAACAATAAGCTCTATTGTAAATCAAAGCAGAAGCAGTTTCAAAATATCGAAAATTTCAATATTGATTTTGGACAGGATTTTGTGATCGAGGTGAAATTCAAGTTCATCAATTCCCCCAATTATTCAAAGAGCTATTTTGGCTTGTTGTGGGGATCCGCTACACATACCCGTTATTATTTTGCCACCATCGATGGAAGGTTGAGTTTTGGCGACCAGGACAATAACCTCAGGTCTGCCGAAAATGATTTTGGCTATACCAAATGGAGCGCAGAGGGTGGGAAAAACGATACATGGTCGGGGTCCAGTTCTTTCAGGCAAAACGAATACAATATTTTACGAATAGAGAAATCCGGTAAATCGTATGTCTATAAACTGAATGGTTCGGTATTCTACCGCGACAATGTTTTCAGTAAGCCCAAGGGCAAAAAAGTTGGTTTTGGAATAGGCAGTGCTGAAGTGCTGGTTGAATATTTCAATATCCAGCAATAGCTTTAAAATAGTGTAGTGCCAAAGAGTTGGATCTTTTCCCTGATTTGTTTTTCATCCGAAAAAGCTTCCTTGCTTGTTTCTGTTTTCCATTTTCCCCGATTAGTTGTTCATGGGTTTCCCTTAATTAGATTACATATAAATAACTACATATGTAACTTTGCATGTGCAAGAAATTCAGCAATTTACGCTTGATGTTCAAGGGTTGTTTGTTAAATATTATAAATAAGCGCAACTTCCTTTCCTCAAAATAGTAAAATACAAAGTACGTTAAATCGGTGGAAGCCAATTTGATAAATTAAGTGTTGTTGTAATTTTTTAGCCATGATTTTTAAATCGCACTTCATTATCCTCATGTGCCTGTTTGGTTTCTGTGGGGCCTTTTCGCAGCAGGCAGATTCTATGGGCAATGCAAATCCTGAAATCGATTCTGTTATAGTACGAGAGGAAGTGACAGAAACGAACCCTGAACAGCGAAAACTCCTTATAGCCGGCAAATATAACCTTAGCCTCGAAAAAGGTATCTCCTCAAAAATGCTGAGCGATGGTGTTATGCACGAAGAACCCGATTTGACCTCATCATCAATGGACTTTACCATAAAGCAGAATGAAAAGGTTTATGCATATAAATATTTTCCGCATGAAAGGTCCTGGTTGATCAATTACAAATCGGATTGGGGGTTTGTGGCCGATTATATCATTATGGCCGTAAAGGAAGAAACGATTACTTCATACAAGGGCCAATGGGATGTCCCTCCCAAAATCAAAACCAGCATAAACCCGAAATATCCGAAAGAGGCCAAAAAAGCAAAGTTAGAAGGGAGTGTTGAGGTAAAGATATTTATCGATGAAAAGGGCATGGTTGCACAAACTATTATCCTCAATGGAATTGACGGCCTTAACGATGCGGCCATCGAAGCCATCAACAAGGCAAAGTTTGAGCCCGCACAAAAGAACGGGAAGAAAAAAGGTGTCTGGGTCCCCACCCGGATAAAGTTCAAATTATAAAACAAGGTTTTGTCGGATATGCACCTGTATGTTCAAATATTCATTAAAAGCTTCTACAATGAAAAGGTTAATTCAATTTATGATAATTGGTTTATCCGTGTTTACTGCATTTGATAAATCATATTCCCAGGAAGAAGAATTCTTTTGGGATATCGAAGTCACAACGGCTTCAAAGCAAGAAGAGAAACTGAGCGACGCACCGGGTATTCTCTCGGTGGTGACAAAAGATGAAATCGATGGTTTTGGGGCCTTGACCCTGAGCGATGTCCTCAACCGTGTCACCAGTATGTATATGATTCATGCCGGTACTTTTATGTGGAACGTGGGTTCCATCCGGGGACAAAACATCAGCAATTCTGATAACCATGTGCTGATTTTGATTAATGGAAGGCCGTTGCGGGGCGGGATGTCAGGTGGGTTCAACAATGTTATCTATAACTCCTTTCCCATTGATGTGATTGACCATATCGAGATTGTCCGGGGGCCGGGATCGGTACTTTATGGGACAAATGCATATTCTGGTGTGATTAATATTATCACGAAAGTTGCCGATGACGAATCCTCTTACAAAGCCTCGTTGGGATATGGCTCGTTCAATACCTTGACAGGGTCTTTTAGCGGTGGCGTTCGTTTCAATGAAGGCCTGGATTTGAATTTTGGGGTAAATTATTTAAACGATGACGGGCCTGAATTTGAATTTATGGATACCCCTTTTCAGGTTCCAATAGGCGATTCCGTTGTCAATATTCCACCTGAAAGCGGCAAGGGGAATTTCACCAAGGACAATATGAGCCTTTTCCTGAACTTGAATTACAAAGGGTTTCATTTTAATACCCTTTATGCTGACCTCAACCCTTTTGGCCTTGCCCTTCCTTTTAAGTGGAAGATGACTTCAAACCCACCAAACCAGGCAGGAAGCGAGATGACCAAATTTAAACGATATTTCGGTGACCTGGGCTATAACCTGGAATTCAATGATAAGTATTCCCTTGACCTTAACCTTACCTATAATTGGTTCAAGGCCGAAGGATGGGTCCAGGATGACCCGGACCCCAATGCTACAAAGGGCCTTACCACGAACCCATTGATCGAAGCAGCATTTAATGCATCGCCAATTGAAAACCTCAACTTTATAGTGGGTGGCGTATTTGATTACAATAAGTGGGAAGGTGCACAAATGACGGATGGTGAATTGATAAAATACAGTGCCTATGTACAGGCGGACTATAAGTGGAAATGGATCAAGTTTATTTTGGGAAGCCAGATAAACAAAGTGGAGAATTTGGATGCGAACATTTCACCAAGGATTGGTGCTATTGCGAACATAAACGATAACTGGGGGATCAAGGCGTTATATAGCTCGGCGTTTCGAAATGCGTATGCCATCGAATCGCATGTCAACCACCCTTCTTTTTCGGGAAACACCAATTTGAACCCTGAATTGATAAGCACGGCCGAGGGCCAGGTTTTTTATCAAAACGAAAAAATCCAGACTTCATTGAGCTATTTCAACAGCCATCTTTCCCAGTTGATAAACCGTGTCCCCAACCCTGATGAACCGGGCAAGATGATTTACCGGAACGTGGGCTCATTTGATTTTTCGGGTGTTGAATTTGAAGGTAAGTTTGGTTTGACCGGGAAACTCAGCTTTCTCGCATCGGCTACCTATCAGCAAAACGAAAAGGACGATAGCCTGAAGAATGCGGCCTATTGGCCCGAGTTTATTGCAAAAGCGGGATTGCTTTACAAACATGATTGTTTTTCATTCGGTATCTGGAACAACTATTTTGGCGAACCCACCCAAATCCCCAATCCCTTTGTCACTTCCAACCCGAAGGCAGAGGCTTTCAACCAACTTTCATTTAACCTCACGTTCAATCTGTCAAAACTGATCAAAGAAGGAATGAAAACGAAGGTGCTGATTTCTTTTTACGGCGACAATATCCTGAACAGCGGTCCGGCATGGTTTCCCGAGTTCTCTTTGGAAACGGTCAATAGTATGCCATTGCATGCCGGAAGGTCGTTCTTTGGCAAACTAACAATACAATTTTGATGGTTTTTTGTACAAATGTGAAGCGCTCCTTGATTTCAGGGGGCGTTTTTTTTTGTGGCTGAAATGGATGTGCCTCTTTGTCGCCACAGCCTGTAAAACCATTTTATAGCCACATGATAAATTGCAAATATTTTTGTTCAAAACCCCCGAACCCATTACGGTCTTTCCTGTTTTCATGACCTTGAAAATATTTTTCGATTATTTCTTGTTTAATAGAAAAGAATAACTAATTTTGCAGCCCTAAAAATGAATCCGTAAATAGATTAATAAAAAGGATATATGTATCTAACAACTGACAAGAAAAAAGAGATTTTTAAAGAATACGGGAAATCAGAATTTGATACCGGTTCTGCCGAAGGACAAATTGCATTGTTCACCTTCAGGATAAAGCACCTCACAGGTCACCTGAAAGCTAACAGGAAAGATGTGTTTACAGAACGCTCATTGGTTTTGTTGGTTGGTAAAAGGAGGAAATTGCTCGATTACCTTAAGCGAAAGGATATCGAGAGGTATCGGGCGATTATCAAAAAACTAGGATTAAGAAAATAACATTTCACAAAAAAGAAGGCAATTTATTAATTGCCTTTTTTTGTATTAACACAAATTTAATATAGGATAGTAATGAGCAAAAAAGCAATTTCAAAAACATTCACCCTTAACGATGGTAGGGAAATAACCATCGAAACCGGTAAACTGGCCACCCAGGCCAACGGGTCGGTAGTAGTAAAAATGGGCGACACCATGTTGTTGGCCACCGTAGTATCGAATAAAGAAGCCAAAGAAAACGTTGATTTCCTCCCTTTGTCAGTTGATTATCAGGAAAAATATGCCGCTACCGGAAGATTCCCCGGTGGGTTTTTTAAAAGGGAGGCGCGTCCCTCAGAGTACGAAATATTGATCGCACGTCTTGTTGACCGTGCTTTGCGCCCGCTTTTCAACGATGATTACCATGCAGAAACGCAGATGATAATTTCATTGATTTCCGGTGATAGGAACACAATGCCCGATGCACTTGCTGCTTTGGCAGCTTCTTCTGCAATTGCCGTTTCGGATATCCCGTTCAATGGCCCCGTTTCGGAAGTAAGGGTTGCCAGGATCGATGGACAGTTTGTAATCAACCCATCTGTTGAGGATGTGGCAAAAGCCGATATGGAAATGATGGTGGCCGCTACCATGGATAATATTATGATGGTGGAAGGGGAGATGAAAGAGATTTCCGAAGCCGATATGCTCGATGCATTGAAATTTGCCCATGAAGCGATCAAAGACCAATGCCGTATTCAGTTAGAGTTGGCCGAATTGGTTGGTGCAACAAAAAAGCGTGAGTATAACCACGAAGACAATGATGAAGACTTGCGCAAAGCGGTCAGGGAAGCAACCTATGACAAGATTTATGCGATCGCCAAACAAGGTACGGCAAAACATGAACGTCATGATGCCTTTCAGGCAGTAAAAGATGAGTTCATCGAATCACTTCCGGAAGAAGAAAGGGAAGAAAAAGCAGGTTTGGTCGGAAAATATTACCACGATGTGGAAAAAGAGGCCATGCGCCGGATGATCCTCGATGACAGGATTCGGCTGGATGGAAGAAAACTGGATGAAATCCGTCCCATATGGACAGAAGTGGATTATCTCCCTGCTGCCCATGGTTCTGCAATTTTCACCCGTGGCGAAACCCAATCGCTGACTTCGGTCACCCTTGGGACAAAGATGAACGAGCAAATTATCGACGGGGTAATATTTGAAGGGAAAAGCTCCTTCATTTTGCATTATAACTTCCCCCCATTTTCAACGGGTGAGGCCCGTTTCTTGCGCGGTACCAGCCGTCGTGAAATCGGTCACGGAAACCTGGCATTGCGTGCACTGAAACATGTTGTGCCCCCTCCAGGTGAAGAAAACCCTTATACGATCAGGATTGTTTCCGATATCATGGAGTCAAACGGTTCCTCTTCCATGGCAACAGTTTGTGCCGGGACTTTGGCATTGATGGACGCCGGGGTGAAAATCACTAAACCGGTTTCGGGTATTGCAATGGGATTGATTACCGATGGTGGTTCTGAAAACTTTGCTGTCCTTTCCGATATCCTTGGTGACGAAGACCACCTTGGCGATATGGACTTTAAAGTAACCGGGACAAGGGATGGTATCACGGCTTGTCAGATGGATATTAAAGTTGATGGCCTTCCTTACGAAATTCTTGAGCAAGCACTTGATCAGGCAAAAGCCGGTAGGTTGCATATCCTCGATGAAATGGCAAAAACAATACAGGAACCAAGGGCCGATTACAAACCCCACGTTCCAAGGATTGAAAAAATGACGGTTCCCAAGGAATTCATTGGTGCTATCATTGGCCCCGGCGGAAAAGTAATCCAGGAAATCCAAAAAGAAACCAACTCAACGATCCTTATCGAAGAGGTTGGTGATTTTGGGATTGTTGATATTATTTGTACGGACAAGGAATCATTCGATGCCGCAAAAGCAAGGATCAAATCCATAATTGCCGTTCCCGAAGTGGGTGAGGTTTATCTCGGTACCGTCAAGAACATTACATCTTTCGGTGCCTTTATCGAAATCCTCCCGGGAAAAGAAGGTTTGTTGCACATTTCAGAGATAGATTGGAAGCACATTAAAGTGGTGGAAGATGTACTGAAAACAGGTGATAAGGTGAAGGTGAAACTGATTGATGTTGATTCCAGGACAGGGAAACTGAAGTTGTCGAGAAAAGTATTGATCCCTAAACCTGAAAGATAGTATATGTTGTAACCATAAGCAGCTATTTTACGTAAAATTTCCCGAAAGATCAGATTACAAATTCTTTCGGGATTTTTTATTTTACAGAACCCGTTCTTGATGAATATGTGATTTTTCAAGGACCAAAAATGAAGGTTTGGTTTTCAAATCTTCGTAAATTTATCTGAAAGAAAACGGTTTGCAATTAAAACCTGTAAACTTGTTTTCTTTCAGTTTAAATTGCTTCACAAAATGAATGGCAGCATATGAGACAGTTAAAGATTACAAAACAGGTTACCAACAGGGATACCGCTTCACTTGAGAAATACCTCCAGGAGATTGGAAGGGTGAGTTTGATCTCAGCAGAGGAAGAGGTTTCCCTTGCACAACGGATAAAACTGGGGGATAAGCAGGCATTGGAGCAATTGACCAAAGCAAACCTCCGTTTTGTGGTTTCTGTATCCAAACAATATCAAAATCAGGGATTGAGCCTTCCCGATTTGATCAACGAAGGGAACCTCGGTTTGATAAAGGCAGCCCAACGTTTCGATGAAACCAGGGGGTTTAAGTTTATTTCTTATGCCGTATGGTGGATTCGCCAATCCATTTTGCAGGCCCTTGCCGAACAATCCAGGATCGTACGCCTTCCTTTGAACAGGATAGGATCGATAAACAGGATCAATAAGGCTCACGCTAAACTTGAACAGGAATACGAAAGGGAACCAAACCTTCAGGAACTTTCAGAATTGTTACAGTTGGAAGAAGGGGAAATAGTGGATTCCATTAAAAATGCGGGAAGGCATATTTCAATGGATGCCCCTATTGCGGCTGATGAAGATACAAGTTTATTGGAATTGTTGAAATCAGATGAGGGCAGAAGCCCTGAGAAAGGGTTGATGCACGATTCCTTGAAAATTGAAATCGAAAGGGCCATTTCCACACTTACCCATCGCGAGGCTAATATTTTGCGCTGGTTTTATGGTCTGGGCAACAGGCCCGCAAAAACGCTTGAAGAAATATCGATGGATTACGAACTTACGCGCGAAAGGGTAAGGCAGATAAAAGAAAAAGCAATCAGGAGATTAAAGCAAACTTCAAGGAGCAAAATGCTCAAAACCTATTTGGGATAAACATTTCATTATAACCATAAATGCGCAAGCCAACCTGTTGCAGGCAGGGATTTTAATTGGTGTAATTGAGCATAGGGGTTGGCCACAAAAACATTCACCTGTATTGGTGGAGTTCGTGGCTTCTTGTGAATTGCTCGCAGATTAAAGGCATTTTTTTTATTTCGTTTTTTTTACATCTCATTTGTAATTTCTTTTTTACATTTACAGCCTAAAAACTGGAATTATGGCAAGAATGATTGCTCCTTCGTTGCTGTCTGCAAATTTTGGACAGTTGGGCGTTGATATCGAAATGTTGAACAAAAGTGCGGCCGACTATCTTCACATTGATGTGATGGATGGTGTGTTTGTACCTAATATTTCTTTTGGGTTTCCTGTTTTGGAATATATAAATGAGCTTGCCCGAAAGCCATTGGATGTCCACCTGATGATAGTCGATCCCGATCGTTACTTGCAGCGGTTCCGTGAAAACGGCGCCGAGATCATCAGTGTCCATTATGAAGCTTGTGCACATTTGCACCGTACTGTTTCAGCTATTAAGGGTTTAGGGGCAAAGGCCGGGGTTGTTTTGAATCCGCATACAAATGTGTTTTTGCTTGAGGATATTATCCCGGAAATAGATTTGGTTCTCATAATGTCGGTCAATCCGGGATATGGTGGCCAAAGCTTTATCCAAAATTCCTATTCAAAGATTTCCAGGTTAAAGGATTTGATGATCCAAAGAAAATCCAAAGCGCTTATTGAGGTTGATGGGGGTGTGGGCTTGCAAAATGCTGCCAAATTGTTTGATGTGGGTGCCGATATCCTTGTTGCCGGAAATAGCATATTCTCTTCTGTGAGCCCTCAGCAAAAGATCATCGACTTAAAGTCTTGATTGCCAATATTGTTTCCATTATATTTGAAGTAGTTCCAGGAAATTGCTAAAAAGTTAAAACTTTTTTCATTTTTTATAGAACCTAATTGGGTTTTGTAAGTATAAGCAGGTGTATCAAAAAACTAAATAAAAATGAAAACAAAGTGGACTTTTATTATTGCATTGGTCATCTTCTCTGGTTCAGCGATATTTGCGCAAACATCGGAGAGTGAAAATATGGCCAATAGTGAAAAAATTATGCCGGAAGTGAATCAGGAAGTCAATGATGACGCTGATGCCGGTTTTAGTTTTATCGAATTTTATGAAATTGATGAAGCAAAAGGAAAGACGGCAAAAATGCTTGGGGAGTCCCTGTTGCGTATTGAGCCGTCAGCCTCATCCAGTATTTATGATTTCACGATTCCCCAGGGTACCATTGTCAGTACCTATAAGTATTATCCGAAAGAAGCGGTTTGGGCAGTGAAATATAAAGGGAACTGGGGATTCGTGCCAGCCACAATGGTGATGCCGATGAAACAAAAACCCGTGGCTTCCAAATATACTCCTTATGACCAGGCCCCAAAGATTATTTCAAGGATCAAGTTTCAATATCCCAGTATTGCACAAAAATCGGGTATTGAAGGCAGGGTATTGTTAAAAGTTCTGGTTGGGAAAACAGGTTCGGTAAAAGAGGTGGAGGTCGTAAACAGTATCCCTGAGTTGGATGACGCTGCTGTTAAGGCTGTTAAGAATGTGAAATTCAAGCCTGGGAAATATAAAGGTAAACCCGTAGATGTTTGGGTAAGGATACCAATAGACTTCAAAATAAATTAATTTCCATCAATATATTAATACTTTACTCTGATTACTACAAATTAATTCTGAAAATTTTGTTTTCATAAGAAAGCGCCCTCCTTATAAAGTTGGGCGTTTTTTTTATATTGTCCTATCTTTGCTTTTTTATTTTTAAAACTAAATATTATGGATACACAAATAGCACAATTGAAACCAACAGAATTATGGTATTATTTTAATGAAGTCCTTCAAATTCCACGTCCTTCCAAAAAAGAGGATAAGATCATTGATTATCTATTGGCTTTTGGGAAAAAACATAATTTGGAAACTGTACAGGACGAAGTCAGGAATGTGTTGATCCGAAAACCAGCTACCAAAGGTTATGAAGGGTTAAAGTCCGCTGTTTTGCAGTCCCATATAGATATGGTGTGCGAAAAGAACAGTGATGTCGGCCATGATTTTGAGAACGATCCCATTAATGCCTATATTGAAGATGGCTGGATAAAAGCCCATGGGACTACCTTGGGAGCGGATGACGGAATCGGCGTGGCTGCCCAATTGGCGATTTTGGCATCTGATGATATTGAACATGGCCCCATTGAGTGTTTATTTACTATTGATGAGGAAACAGGGCTCACAGGTGCTTTTGGTTTAAGGCCCGGGTTTTTGAAGAGCGAAATTTTACTCAATCTCGATTCTGAAGATGAAGGGGAGTTATATATTGGGTGTGCCGGGGGAAAAGACACCATTATATCCATACCATATAATAAGGAGGAAGTTGAAAAGGGATATTCATTTCTGAAAATCCAGGTTTCGGGATTGGTAGGAGGGCATTCCGGGGATGATATCCAAAAGGGAAGGGGAAACGCAAATAAACTATTGAACCGCCTTTTATGGAACGCTGCCGATAATTTCGGAATCCGCCTGGTTGAATTTGATGGGGGAAACCTTCGAAATGCGATTGCCAGGGAAGCTTTTGCGATCGTTGGTGTTCCCGGATCCAATGAAACTGCCTTTAAAGATTATATAAAAGAATACAAGGATATTGCAAGGGCAGAATATAAGGTAACGGAGCCTGAATTGGACATTGCATTTACAGAAGCTGCTTCACCGGATTATTTTATGGATTTGGTTTCACAAGGTAAATTATTGGATTCATTATATGCCTGTCCACATGGTGTTATTGCCTGGTCGGCCGAAATCCCCGATTTTGTTGAAACATCCACAAACCTCGCTTCTGTGAAGACGCAAGATGATAAAATAATTGTAACTACCAGTCAACGTAGTTCCGTTGAATCGGCAAAGGATGATGTTTGTAACATGGTGGCAAGTGTATTCCGGCTCGCCAGAGCACAAATAGAGCATACGGATGGCTATCCGGGCTGGACACCCAATCCCGTTTCGGAAATATTGAGTGTCACCGAATCCGTATATCAAAGTCTCTTTAAAGTGAAGCCCAAAGTACTTGCCATCCACGCCGGGCTGGAATGTGGCCTGATAGGGGATACATATCCCAAGATGGACATGATTTCGTTTGGGCCTACTATTAAAGGTGCACATTCCCCTGATGAGCGGCTGGATATTGAAACGGTCAGGAAGTTTTGGGACCTGACAATTGATGTATTGAAGAATATCCCTCATGAAAAGGTATAAAAACCAATATTAATCCCTATAGATGTTTAAATTGTTGAAGATAATTGACGTAGATTGCGAAATGTTAAATGGACTGACAAAACATTTTTTCATTAAATTGTTTTTAAAAGGCATCGTACTATTTGGTTTCCCGGGATATGGTTTTGGCCAAAACCTAAATATCGACAGTGTTTTCAATGAAGCACAAGCACTTTCACCAAACGCCCAAATCGAAACCTACCTTAAATTAACCAATAACGAAAACCTCAGGCTTTTGCAAAAACTGAGGATGGCCGATTCTGCCGTAAACCTATCTGTTGTTGTTGGGGACAAAAAATTATTGTTTAGGGCGTATTATGAAAAAGCAATGGCACATATCAATATGAACCAAACCGGCCTTGCACGTGAAAACCTGACAATTGCCGAGGGATATATTGCTAAGGGCGATTTGAATGCCAAGGCCAAACTGGATTTTGCTTATGGCGATATACTTCTGGGGTCGCATAAATACGATTCCGCCATAGCTGTTGTATCAAACGGACTTGAACTGACGGTGGTTTTGAATGACTCGGTACATATTGCGACCGCATATACACATCTTGGTTATTGCTATTTCGTTTCTTCTGAATTCAACAAATCAATAGAAGCGTATATTAATGCCCTGGCATATAACTCCACAATTAAAACCGAAAGTATTTATGTTAGCTCTTATAGCAATATCGGTTTATGCTACCTGCGGATGGACGATTATACAAATGCCCTGAAGTATTTGCTTCTCGCTTTGGAATACAAGGCCGGTAATTCGGTTAATGTTGGGAACCTTTTTACTTCGATTGCCATTATATATGCCGAAACCGAAAAATACGATAAAGCGCTGCAATATTTCAATATGTCGATAGAAAACTTCTATTTATGGGGCGATTCTGTTAGTATAGCCGGTACATATTCTAATTTAGGTACACTTTATATTACCATTGGGGATACTTTAAAAGCTATTGAAAAAATTAATTCGTCGATTGGCTTTTTCCGCAAATTGGACATGGATGTGCAATCGGCACTTATTGCCCTGAACCTTGCCGATATTTTCGAGGGAATGGGCCAGCCCGATTCGGCCATTAAAATACTCGACTATTCGGAAAAAGTACTTGCCAGGCACGGTAACAAATACCACCTTGCCCTTGTTTACAGCAATAAGGGCCATATTTATGCCAAAGCCGGGAATGTGGATAAAACAAACAAATATTTGGCAAATGCAAAAGCACTTGCTGGGGAAATACATTCACCTTCCATTATCAAGCAAGTTTATCAAGGGTATTACCTCTTGAATAAAAAGTTGGGCAATTTCGAAAAATCCCTTACATATTATATACAATACAGAACTCTCAACGATAGTATAGAGTCGGCAGAAAGCAAAAATAAAATCGAAGAAATGCTGACAAAGTACCAAACACGCGAAAAAGAAAAAGAAAACCGCTTGTTGAAACAAGAATTATTGATAAGCCGGCAAAAGGCCGCACAGCAAAAACTAAAATCACAGGTTTTTTTCATTTTTGTTATTTTGCTCGTCCTCATGATCTTTTTTGTAATTTATATTTTCAAGGTAAGGCAGCGAAAAATGAAAGAACGCCGCATTTTAAACGAAGCCCGCCTTGAAATAATGAAAAAAAACCTGAAAATTGCGGAACATGAAAAAACAATATCTGAGCAGAACAACATATTGTTAAAGGAAGACCTGGAGCGCAAAACCGTGTTTGCCGAAGCCACTGCATCGCAATTATTGAAAAACAGCGAGATAACGACCGCGCTTATCGATGGCATCAAATCCCTTAAACCATATACCAATTCCGAGGGCCAACACATGATAAGGACCACGCTCACAAAAATGTCGGGGTTTACATCATTGCAGAACTGGGAAATTTTTTATAGGGATTTTTCGGCCCTGAACAAAGGCTTTTTCGAACAACTCGATAATTTACCGGAATCTTTGACCGAAAACGAGAAAAAAGTCATCTGCTTCATCAAAATGGGGCTTAACACCAAGAAAATTGCAGCTATCACCTTCCAGAGCATAAACAGTATCAATGTGGCCAAAAACAGGCTAAGGAAAAAATTCAACATTGAAAATATAGAAGGCCTGCAAAAATATTTTAACGAAATGTAAACGGTCAGTCAACCCTGCTGCCCATCACAGATTGTATCTGTGATGCATGCAGACACCAACAGTTTTCAACTGTAAACATAAAAGTCCGTAAAGGTGCCAAGGGAGACCTTTTGCGGGCTTTAAACCCCATCAACCCTACGAGGGTTTAAGATAAAACCAATGTACTTGTTTTGTGTGAAAATTTTATTAATTTTGCTAAAAAAACAATTATGACAGGCGCAATAACCTTCGATACGTTGGCGTATGCCAAAAAACTTATAGCTGTTGGGGTTCCTTCAAAACAAGCAGAAGTGCAAGCTGAAACATTTGCCGAGATAATAGACGAGCGCATTGCCACTAAGCGTGACATGAAAGAACTCGAAATAACACTTAGAAGGGACATGAAAGAACTCGAATCCCGGATAACTGCAAGTATAATCAAATGGGTTGCAGGGATGTTGGTAGCCCAGGCAGCTGTTGTAGCAACATTGGTCAAACTCCTATAGGCAAAACACCCTTGCCCATCACAGATTGTATCTGTGATGAATTAAGATACAAACAGTTTTCAACTGTAAACATAAAAGTCCGTAAAGGTGCAAAGTGAAACCCTTTGCGGGCTTTTAAACCCAACCCAACCCTACGAGGGTTTCAAACCCTCGTAGGGTTAAGATAACTTGGGCTTTGGCCATTGAGTGTTGGATGTTTAATGAAAGCAAAACCAGGACTTTTTCATAATATTTCCCCCCTTTATAACCATTACATCCCCCGCCTCTTAGAATAAATGTAATACAAATGTAATATCCATTACAGTTTTGCCGTAACAGGAATATAACACCCATTTCCTTGGTGGGCTTTATCAGTTATATAATCTTTGCCATTCAATTTTTTTATTCACTAAAAATTAAATGCTATGGCAAAAATGAAACATTATTTAATTGTATGCTCCCTCCTTATCTTTTTTGGGGAAAGTTTTGGACAGGGCGGCATAACAGTTTCTACCGGGACCGATGTCACGGTAGAAACCGGAACAACGCTCGACATTGGTTCGGGCAACCTCCTGCTGAAGGACGACCTAAGCACATCCCCCTCTTTTCTCGAAAAGGGTTCGTTGACCTTTTCCGGTGGGGGCCAAGCTTATGTAGAGCAGTACCTCAGCCAGGACTCGTGGCACATTGTTTCCCCTTCGGTAAGCAACGAGGTGAACGGTGCCTATATGTGGATGTATATGTACAACTACACCGAAGCCACTAATACATGGACAGTGATGAACCAGCCAACTACCCAGCCGCTCAACGCAGGGCAGGGTTACTTTATCTGGTCTTACAGCACCGACCCCAACGGCACATTCCCGGCATCGCCCGATTCTGTGGTGCTTAACGGCTTGCTGAACAAGGCAGATGTAGGCCTTGCGCTATCTAACACCGATGCAAGCCCCAAATCGGGGTGGAACCTCCTGGGCAACCCATACCCCTGTGCCATCGACTGGAACAGCAACTGGGCAAGCACAAACGTGGGGCCAACAGTTTATCTATACGATGATGCCGGTACCGGAAATTATCAAACCTGGAACTGGAACTCCGGCCTTGGCACCAACGGAAAGACCAATGGCAACATTGCCGCAGGGCAAGGTTTCTGGGTAAGGGCTGCCGACACCACGGGAGTGGCCACTTCCTTGACTGTCCCACAGGGCGAAAGGCTGCACAGTTCACAGGCATTCCTGAAAAACTCCTGGGACAACTTACTCCGATTGCAAACCATTGGGGAAAACGGTTCGGACGAAACCCTCATCTGCTTTAGCGAAGAGGCCTCGACCGGTTTCGATACCGGCCTCGATGCATGGCACATTATGGGCAACGATGACGCCCCATCGCTATACAGTGTTTTGGGCAACGACAGCTACGCCGTCAACTTCCTCCCTTCAATAGAGGAAATGCAAGCGGTGCCTGTTAGCTTTATGGCATTGCAGGAGGGCAGCTACACCATTTAGGTCTCCGGTATGGGGTCCTTTGCGGCCGATGTGCCTGTTTGGTTGGAAGACACAAAAGAAAACCTTTTCCAGGACTTGCGCCAAAACGAAACTTATGTATTTACCGCAAGCCCTATTGACGAAACTGGGCGTTTTGTGGTACATTTTTCGAACCCACTTGGTATAAACAATCAAAACGCTTTGGACATGGTAAAAATCTATGCTTATGAAAAAACGGTTTACGTAGATATCCCTGAAACATTGGGAATGGATGCCCATTGCATGGTATTTAACATGATAGGCAACAAAGTGGTGAACCAGGAAGTAACAGAAGGCCTGAACGCTATCCCGGCCCCTTTTAACGAAGGCTATTACCTCGTAACGGTAAACACGGGCAGGGGTATGGTAACCGAAAAGGTATTTATTAAATAATTAGTTGTAGGCTATCCCCCTCTTTGAGGGGGCAGGGGGAGGAAAACCGGATGCTGGCATTTGAAACAGCAAGTTGGCTATGAAAGTGGGTAGATAAAATCCAGACAGTCGTACCAATAAATAAAATCCACCCCCTAACCCCCGCACGCTGTCGCCAAAGCTTTAGCGTAGGCGCCCAGCGGGGGAAAACAGTAGCAACAACGACTAAAAACAAACAGATATGAAAAACAAAATAATAAAACTAACAGCAATAATTGCCATGGTGCTTTTGTCAGTGGGCCTGTTTGCACAGAGCCCACCGCACCCCAACAACGGAGGCGGCCCCGGGAGCGGGAACGCCCCGGTTGGCGGTGGTGCCCCCATTGACGGTGGCCTGACGTTCCTACTGGTTATGGGTGCTGCTTATGGCAGCAGAAAACTTTTTAAAATAAAAAGCGATGCCAAATAACAAACCGTCATTGCGTAGAACCTATCCCCCTCTTTGAGGGGGCAGGGGGAGGAAATCCGGAAGCTGGCATTTGAAACAGTAAATGGGCTATAAAAGGCAGTTGAAAAAAATCCTAAAGCCATGGTTATAAAGAAATTCCACCCCCTAACCCCCGCCAGCGGGGGAAAGCACAGGCCATATATGCAATGAAGGCCAAATGAGTTACCCAAGCCTTCATGCCTGGGAAAAAAAACAACCCTCCTTCACTCCTGAGCTTGTCGAAGGATTCGGAGGATAAAACAATTAATTAATAAACAGTAAAGCCAAGGCATGACTTGGCTCAAACAATAAACAGATTAGTAAAGCCAAGGCATGCCTTGTCTCAACAAACAAAAACGTAGAAAAATGAAAAAAACAACTTTATTATTATTGGCAATAGTTATGATTGCAGGCTATACGCTAACAGCGCAGGTAGCCATTAACACCGATGGAAGCACAGCCGATGGCTCGGCAATGCTCGATGTAAAAAGCACGGTAAAGGGCCTGTTGCCCCCACGCATGTTGGAGGCAGAACGCGATGCCATAGTAAACCCCGAAGCAGGGCTCATAGTATATTGTATTGATTGTGTGGAAATGCAGATGTACAACGGAACAGAATGGGTAAACATTGATGGTAGCCCTGCACATGGACAGAACCAGGCACCGGTGGCATCCAATGTGAACTTTACAGGTACGCTCGAAGTAGGGCAGGTGCTTACAGGCTCATACACATACAGCGACAACGAAGGTGACCTTGAAGGAACCTCCACTTACCAGTGGTACAGGGCAGATGACGGCTCTGGCTCCGGCCAGGCAGCCATTGGCGGCGCAACAGCCCTTACTTATACCCTGCAGGTAGCCGATGAAACCAAATATGTAAGTTTTGAGGTAACACCCGTTGCCCAAACAGGTACCAGCCCCGGCGCAGCAGTTATGAGCGCATACCAGGGTGCAGTTCCTCCAAACCAGGCTCCCGTTGCATCCAATGTGAATTTTGCCGGTACTCTTGTGGTCAGTGAGGTACTTACTGGCTCATATACTTATAGTGATTACGAAAGTGACCCCGAAGGCACATCCACCTATCAGTGGTACAGTGCAGATGACGGCTCCGGTACTAACCAGGCGGCTATCAGTGGCGCAACAGCTCTTACATACACATTGCAGGCAGCCCAAGACGGCAAATATGTGAGCTTTGAAGTAACACCTGTGGCACTTACGGGCAACAGCCCCGGAGCGGCAGTTATGTCTGCTTACCAGGGAGCGGTAACCGACAACTACCCCCCTGTTGCATCCAATGTAGGTTTTGACGGCTGTTTATTGGCTGTAGGCAGCACGCTTACCGGTTCATACACATATAGCGATAATGAGAGCGACCCCGAAGGGACCTCTACTTATATATGGTACAGGGCCGATGATGGTAGCGGCACCAACCAGGCAGCCATTAGCGGTGCAACGGCTATTGATTATGTAACCCAGGCAGCAGATGATGGTAAATATTTAAGTTTTGAAGTTACCCCTGTGGCCTCATCAGGAAGTAGCCCGGGCATGCCCGTAATGTCGGCATTCCAGTTATATGAAATTTACACGCTTTTGGCAGGAGAAGTGATCAACCCCACAACTTGCGATGTATGGATGGACCGCAACCTTGGTGCAAGCCAGGTGGCAACAAGCAGCACTGATGCCGCTGCTTATGGTGATGTTTACCAATGGGGACGAGTTGCAGAGGGTCATGAAAGTCGTAGTAGTGCCAAATGGATTGGTACGGCCAACACTGCTGTCCCTAATTTAGGTAATCCATGGGATGGTTTATTTGTTGAGAATTATGCTGATTGGCTAAATCCAAGTAATCCAAATTTATGGCAAGGTGTCGGAGGTATAAACAACCCTTGTCCAAGCGGCTATAGATTGCCAACTATATACGAGTATGACAATGAGCGATTAAGCTGGTCGAGTAATGATGCAGCCGGAGCCTTTAACTCGCCATTAAAATTTACTTTAGGAGGAAAGCGGCGCTCCGGTGGTGCTTATTTTGAGTTTGTTGGTACTAACGGGTTTTATTGGAGTTCTACTCCTAGTACAACGTATTCTAGCAACTCCTATTATTTAAGAATAGACCCTAATGATACTTGGAATGGTGATGATCATCGTGCTTCGGGTGTTTCAGTAAGGTGCATTAAAAATTAACCCCCTTCTCGGCGTAGTCT
The DNA here is from genome assembly GCA_024278155.1 of Bacteroidota bacterium. GTDB lineage: Bacteria > Bacteroidota > Bacteroidia > Bacteroidales > JAADJA01 > JAADJA01. The sequence goes on from JAJRTT010000172.1 coordinate 21,371, forward strand.
CTGACTACGCCGGGTGTAGTTCAAATCTTTTGATTTGGCAGGGCACAGTTTAAAAGACCGTTCTTTCAATACTTATCGGATAAATCGAAGGCCCGGCGGCATTTTGGCCGGGCTTCTTTTAAAAATGCGCAGCTAACCCTACGAGGGTTTGAAACCCTCGCAGGGTATTAAAGGGGGCCGCAAGGTTTAAAGGGGGTTTCAAACCCATTCTCGGCGTAGTCTCTGACTACGCTGCGTGGGGTTCAAATCTTTTGATTTGCCAAAGGGAGGGGCAAAAAAGCAAAAACGTTCTTTGAAAACAACTGGACAATACTATCCCCCGTCATTGTATTAAAGGGGGCCGTAAGGTTTAAGGGTGGTTTCAAACCCTCGCAGGGTTTACGAAAAAAGCTGCTTGGCATAATGCAGACCTTGCCCATTACAGATTGTATCTGTGATGGAATACGACACAAACAGTTTCCAACTGTCAATTTTGGCGATTTCAAGACAGTTGAAAACTTTCTTAGCGCCTAAATGCTTGAAGTTGCAAACTTCAAGCGGCAATAAAGTTACAAACAGCATTTGCAATCCTTTTTAACCGGATCATAAATCCGATAAATGGCAAGTAAGGGATTGCAAATCCCGAACAGATGGCACAATGGGCATTCTAACATACAACAAATGAAAAATTCGTTCTTTTATTAATTCTTTGGATAATATGAACGCCTGGTGAACTTTTAACCGGGCTTTCTTTAAATTGATTAAAAAACAATAAGTGCCACAAGGCAATAAGTGCAAAACGCCCTGTTGTGGCAAAATGTAACCAGTGTCAACCCAAAATGGAACAAGCGTCCACGCTTGTTCTGCTTTGCCCATCACAGATTGTATCTATTGTGTATTTGGCCACCAACGGTTCTTAACAGTATAAAACGTTCCTTCACATCTTGAAGAACAACAAAATTGCATTGTCCCAATGCCATGTCATTGCATTGTGCTGGCATTTTGCGCAAGTGCATTGCGGCATCTGTACAAGGTCCATGAGCTTAACCCATCGCAACAAAACAGCACTCTTCATAATTAATATTTCAGGTTGGTAAAGTTGGGGGGGGCCGGTAAGGCCGGCCCTTTTTTAACCCCGCTCTTTCGGATTTGCAATCCGAAAGTAAATACCTTTGGATTTGCAATCCAGTATTGACCAAACAAAAAACAATTACGGGCTTTCAAGTCCCGGTATTGGTTCTGCTTTAAGTTTCACCGACACTTATACCGGCAAACAATCACCATATCAAAAAAAACAACAGCGCCATGAAAACAAGCAAGTATTTAATATCATGCCTGGCATTTATAATCATAACCGGCCTCGACACGGTTTCAGCACCTGCATTGGCCACACAAATGCCCGGCTTTACCTGCTGCGGAAACTTTAACGGCCGCACAGCGGAAGGGACCCAGATATCGAAGGACGGTATTACCGGCACTGATGCCTTTTGGCCTTGGGAAAAGAAAAAAAAGAACAAGCAAAAGCACAAAAAGGCAAAGGGGAAAACAAAACATAAACCGTTTAAGCACAAGTATAAACGGAAAAGGCACAAAAAACAGGGATCGAACCATGTGCGCATAGGGGCATAGCCGATAAGTCCCGGCATCACCTTCCTCAAGGTTTATCTGCCTTGGGCATGGCAAAGTAAAGCGATGAGTTACCCGGGCCTTCGGGCTTGGATATCCGCAAAACCGCGAAAGCAACAATACACGCAACAAATTGTATCCGCAAAACCGCGAAAGCAACAATACATGCAACAAACAGCATCCGCAATACTGCATACCTTGTCCATCACAGATTGTATCTGTGATGGAATACGACACAAACAGTTTCCAACTGTCAATTTTGGCGATTTCAAGACAGTTGAAAACTTTCTTAACGCCTAAATGCTTGAAGTTGCAAACTTCAAGCGGCAATAAAGTTCGCAAAACTGTGAAAAACTGAGGAGCATGCCCCACAGTTTTGTTTCACCACAGTTTTTTGATTCACAAGTAAACCATTAATTTAAAACATAAAACTATGAGGAACCTTGAAATTTTTTTTGAGAACCACTTTGACACAAAGGAGATAAGTGACGACAATATGGACATTTTCACCCAAGACCATATCGAGAGGTTAAAAACCAATAACCCCGATAATAAATACGACACCCTGGTTGCCGACACTGAAAAAAAGTACGGTGATTACTATGGCGCCAAAACAAGCGAAAGCACAATCGAGGCACAAAGGGAAGCGGCCACGGTGGACGTTGAAAACCATGCAAAGGGTTTTTTGGGCCTGGTGAGCATGAAAGAAGGGATTATCCGTGGCACCTGGGGAATCAACTCATCGATTTACCAGGAGTTTTACCCTCATGGCATAACCGAATACAACCGTGCCACACGTGCCACCCTGAACGACTTGATGGACCGCTACCTTGCGGCGGCAACAAAATATACGGCCGAACTGCCTGCTAACTTTATCGAGTCGTTCACTACTGTAATAAATGACTATAAAACGGCCCGTACGCTACAACGGAACTTCCTTTCTAAAAACACCATAAAACCCCTGTATTTCTAATATTCACAAGGTCTGCCAGCTTTTTGCGTCATTTTTAGTGTGGCTAAGGTATTGTATCGTATAAATTTCTATAAAAGTTTGGTAGTATGAATTA
>JAJRTT010000173.1 GCA_024278155.1 Bacteroidota bacterium
AAAGCCAAAGAAGAGGGATTGGCGGTGATGCTCGACGGTCAGGGAGGGGATGAACTATTGTTGGGCTATGACAGGTATTTTGTTGCGTGGCTCCACTCAAACAAAGGGTTTGGCAGAATTCGCAGTTTCAGGAAAATCGTTGGCAACTCAAAACTGTCATCCGTTCAATTATTGAAATATTACCTGTATTTCTTAAATCCTAAAATCCGAAAGGCTAAAATAAAAAAGAAGTTCAATTTTGTTAAAAAGGAGTTTTTAAAGCAGGTAAATACAGGGTTGCTGAAAAGGCTCAGTCAAGGGTTCCAAAGCTTGGCCCGGCTTCAGAAAGATGAAGTACTAAAATATCAACTACCTCATTTGCTAAAGTACGAGGATAAAAACTCAATGGCCCATTCAATCGAATCCCGTTTGCCTTTTCTGGATTACCGGCTATTGGAATTTTCTTTATCGCTTCCTCCCGAACATAAAATAAAAATGGGCTGGTCGAAATACATCTTACGGAAGAGCATGGATAACCAGCTTGATAAAAAAGTATTGTGGCGAAAAAACAAATTTGGCTTTGAAGCTCCAGCTAAGATATGGATGTCTGATCATGAAAAAATAAAAGAAACAATAAATGGATCTGCAATCCTCAGGGAAATTATGCAGTCAATCCCGAATAAATTTGATGATCTTAAAATTATGTGGCGACTTTATAATATAGCTTTGTGGGAAAAATCGTTTAATATTAAATGGGATGAATAAGATAAAAGTTTGTCATCTGACCTCAGTTCATAATCGAAATGATACGCGTATCTTTCATAAAGAGTTGCCAGCCCTGGCAGGGGCAGGTTTTGATGTGTGCGCGATAGTGGCTGATAGCAAAGGTGATGAACAAAGGCCAGGGTATTTTATCTATGATGTGGGAAGTCCGTCCAACAGGTTGCAAAGAATAAGTCTGACGACCAAAAAAGTTTTCACAAAGGCGATGGGGATAGATGCGGATATTTATCATTTTCATGACCCTGAGTTATTGTTGATCGGAAAGAAAATTAAAAAACAGGGAAAGATAGTTGTTTATGACGCCCACGAAGATGTCCCCCGTCAGATTTTAAGTAAATATTGGATAAATAAACACATCCGCAAACTTCTCTCAACGGCAACTGAACGATTTGAAAATTCCGCTTGCAAAAAACTTGATTTCATAATTACGGCCACACCTTTTATCAGGGAACGATTTGTAAAAGTCAATCCCAATGTGCTTGATGTTAACAATTTTCCGGTAATTGACTTTGGGAAGGAACTGCCTGATTGGAACACCAAAGAAAATAAAGTTTGTTATATCGGAAGCCTTACAAAAGTAAGGGGGATAACAGAACTCATAAGCTCTTTATCATTTGTCAAAGGGGTCACTTTGGAACTTGGTGGTGCTTTTTCACCTGAAAATTATCGGGATGAAATAATAAAAACAGAAGGATGGGATAAGGTGAACGAATATGGGTTTATTAACAGCAAAACAGTTAATGGAATAATGGCTGGATCTAAGGCCGGACTTGTTACTTTTTATCCTGAACCCAATCATATCAATGCTCAACCAAATAAAATTTTTGAGTATATGTCAGCTGGAATTCCGGTAATTGCTTCAAATTTTCCTTTGTGGAAAAAAATTATCGAGAAAAACAATTGTGGGATTTGCATCGATCCTTTAGACCCGGTGCAAATTGCCAAAGCAATTACATACATTTGTGAAAATCCTGAAAAAGCGGAACAGATGGGGAAAAAGGGATTGCAACTGGTCAAAGAAAAGTACAATTGGGAAATTGAAAAAAAGAAATTGGTTTCTATTTATTCAAAATTGATTCAATAATTACAGATGTCAGAGCTCGTTTCCATAATAACCCCGGTTTATAATTCGGAAAAATATATCGCCCAAACTATCGAATCGGTATTGGCCCAAACCTATACCAATTGGGAAATGATTATAGTAGATGACTGTTCTTTAGATAACAGCCGTAAGATTATCAGGGGATTCGCAAAGAAAGAGAGCCGGATACACCTGATTGAATTCGGGGAAAACTCGGGGACAGGAAAAGCCAGGGAAGAGGCCCTTCGTAAATCAAAAGGGAGGTTTGTGGCTTTTCTCGACAGCGATGATTTGTGGATGCCCAAAAAGCTGGAAAAACAAATCCGGTTCATGACCAGGAACGATTACCCGATCAGTTTTACTTCCTACAAATTGATTGACGAAACGGGCAAGGACCTGAAAAGGCTTATCCAGGTCGTAAAAAGCGTAAACCTTCATCAGTACTTGAAAAACACAATTATCGGTTATTCGAGTTCGATGATCGATTTGAATCAAACTGGCAGCATCCATATTAAGGATGTACGCATACGGGTCGATACACAGGTGTGGATTGGTTTGTTAAAGAAAGGCTTTGTGGCGTACGGCCTTGATGAAGTATTAATGGTTTACCGTGTCCATAAAAAATCAATTTCATCCAATAAGCTTTATGCCGCAAAAAAAACCTGGGATTTGTACTACCGTATCGAAAACCTTGGTTTTTTCAAATCAGCTTTTTATTTTGGCAATTATGCTTTTAACGCATTTAAGAAGCATTACTTATAATATTATGGGGGAGCTGGATAAAATAAAAGAAAGGTACGAAACCCGCAAAAACCTGACTGAAGTTGTTTCAGGTAAAGCGTTTTATTATACGTGGTATATGCAGGTCGAAAGGGAACTTGTTTATCAGGAGATACTTCAAAAGAAATTCGGCAATGACCGGTCTGGGCTTAAGGTAATTGAGATTGGTGCCGGAACCGGGACGAACCTGTACTTTTTTTCAAAATATGGTTGTGCCCTCAAAAATATCTGGGCAAATGAACTTCTTGAAGACAGGTTTTCGATTCTAAAAGAAAAATTTCCAAATATCAACCTTGAACTTGGGGATGCTTTAAAATTAGATTATCAAAATAAATTTGACATTGTATTCCAATCCACGGTTTTTACTTCCATACTTGATATGGGTTTTAAAAAGAAACTTGCCAACAAGATGATGGAAATGGCAAAAAAAGATGGGCTGATTCTATGGTACGACTTTAAATACGACAACCCATCCAACAAAGATGTGAAAGGCGTTGGGAAAAATGAAATACGTGAACTGTTCGGAAATGCAAAGGATATACGTTTTCACAATGTTACCCTGGCACCACCTATTGGCCGGAGGATCAATAAGTTTTATAACTTTGTCAATACGGTTTTCCCATTTCTCAGGACACACTTGATTGCCGAAATAAAAAAACAATAATGGGAATGATTAAACCAAAAATACGCGATAAGATATATTTTTACCTCTTTCTTGCCCTGGCGTTTTTTATCCCGGTCCATGATAAGTTTGTCCCGCCCATAATTATCCTTATTGGCCTTAACTGGATTTTGGAATTCAATTTCAAGGAAAAATCCCAACTTATAAAGCATGAACGGAAACGAAGGGACATACTGGCCTTTGGCCTTTTGTACCTGTTGTATGTGACCGGTGTTTCTTATTCATCCCAATTGAAAGGGCAGGAAGGTGCTTTTTTCGACCTGGAAGTAAAAATGTCCCTATTGATATTTCCCTTGCTCTTTTCAAGCATTGATTTTGGCCCTTTTCGTAAAAATTTCTTTAATCGCGTACTAGGTTCTTTTGTAATTGGCAGCCTTTTCAGTGGGTTGCTGCTCATTGGGTTTTCTTCCTTTGAGTTTTTTAATGGGAAGGGGGACTGGAATTTGTTTTTTTATACAAAATTGTCCCATTGGCAACATCCCAGTTATTTTGCTTTGTACTATGCTTTTTCCATTGCGGTTATTCTGGTGCGCCTTATCGGCAATTTTGAAATTTCCAGGAGGGAAAGGTATTTTTATTTTATCCTGATTCTCTGTTTTCAATTGCTGATTGTGATATTAAGTTCCAAAGCCGGGATACTTGCTGTTGCCATAATGTATCTTGTGATACTTCTATATTTGTTCGTAAAAAAGAACTTGGGCATCTCTAATCGTTTTTGGGCCCCCGTATTTTTGTTTATTTCCCTTTCCCTGCTTTTAATTATGTTTCCACAATCCTATGGCCGTTTTGTAAATGCAAAAAGTGCCGTTGAACATGAAACATCATTGCCAACAGATACCAAAGAGAGTTCGGCCGCAAGGATACTGGTCTGGAAATCCGCTTTTGAGGTTATCAAAGCAAACCCTGTAATCGGTGTCGGTACTGGCGATGTGAAACAGGAACTGAGGAAAGTATATAAAGAGAAAAAAATCGAAGGCGCCTATGAAGACCACCTGAACGCCCACAACCAATTTATCCAGACCACGGTTGCCCTTGGGGTTCTTGGTCTATTGGTCCTGGTATTGGGCTTCCTCATGCCCACTATCTATTCCTTTAAGAGGAATTCGCTTTTGTATTTGCTTTTCCTTGTATTGGCCGGCTTTCATTTTCTTGTGGAATCCATGCTCGAACGCCAGGCCGGCGTGGTGTTTTATGCGTTTTTTAATTCATTGTTGTTTTATTTTGCAATTGAAAAAGACAAAAGACTAAACCCTCTGGAATAAAAAATGGCCAATTGTTATTACAAATAGCAATTAACACCCAATATCTGTTATCCAGAACAGAAATACTGGCCTAACAGTTTGCATTCACAATAATAATTATGTAGTTTTGTCAAAAATTGCACAAATGGACCGCAAGCTATTGACCGAAATCATCTTTGACCAGAAAAACTTGTCATGGGACATAAGTAATTTACCGCGCCTGGAAAATTTACATAAAATAAAAGGGGATTATATTGAAGTTTTGACCGGGATAAGGAGATGTGGGAAGTCAACAGTTTTAAATGAAATAAGGTTTGGGAGTCTTGAGAATGATTATTACATGAATTTCGATGATGATCGCTTACTGCATTTTAGGGTAGGTGATTTTCAAATGCTGTATGAACTTTTTGTAGAGTTGTTCGGTGAACAAAATACATTTTATTTTGATGAAATCCAAAATATCGAGGGTTGGGAGCGTTTCGTGAGAAGGCTGCACGATTACAAAAAAAAGATTTACATTTCAGGTTCAAACGCCACCATGCTCAGTAGTGAATTGGGCACAAGGTTGACGGGAAGGTATGTTTCGCATGAACTGTTCCCTTTTTCATTCGTGGAATACCTAAATTTCAAGAATATTTCTTTTGAAAAGGAAAAACTATTTTCAACAATTGGTAAAGCAGAAATAAAAAAACACTTTTTTGAATATCTTGAAAAAGGTGGGTTTCCCGAATATTTGAAAAACGGGAACAAAGATTATTTAAAGTTTTTGTTTGAAAGTATATTATATCGGGATGTGCTTGTCCGGCATAAATTGGTGAATGAGAAAGAAATGAGGGAGTTGGTATTTTACCTTGCAAGCAATATCGCAAAACTTGTTTCATATAACAACTTGGCAAAACTTATCGGGGTCCAAAATGCAAGTACCGTAAAAAAGTACATTCAATATCTTGAAGACCCATATCTCATTTTTCAAGTTAGCAAATACGATCATTCTGTCAAAAAGCAGATATTCAACCCAAAAAAAATATACTTTATCGACAATGCCCTGGCTTCGCTATTGGGCTTCCGTTTTTCGGAAGACAAGGGCAGGTTCTTGGAAAACCTTGTTTTTGTCGAATTGAAAAGGAGGGGGTTTGAATTATTCTACCATAAGGAAACCAAAGAATGTGATTTTTTGTTAAAGGAAAAAAACAAAATAGTTTCGGCAATCCAGGTATCAATATCGTTGAACGACCAGGCAACAAGAAAAAGGGAAATCGCAGGCTTGCTTGAAGCAATGAAGGTAAACGGTCTGCGGTCAAGCTTGATCCTGACCGAAGATGAAGAAGAACAAATCACAATTGGTATAATAACAATCGAGGTTTTGCCTGTATGGAAATGGTTGCTCAGGGACACTATGTAGTGCTTGTCTTTGATCTCCGATTTCTTCGTTACGCTCTCTTGAAAAATACTCGTTTACATTAGCAAACTGCGCTTTTTCAAGCTTCACGAGCTTTATTGGTCAATCGCTTGGCTTTATAGACTGACACTATGTACAGTAATTGCTTTTACAAATAATCAAACAAAAATCTATCATTAATATTTATCAAATGCTGAATTCAAGTCACAAATGCAACTGTTTGGAGGGTAAACAACCGCGCAAATATGGATGCCGATTTTTCAATCTTGCAAGAAGCAATCGATGGTGCACCTACAGGTGACACCCTATATGTTGGAGGTAGTGCCTTTAGCTTCTGAATAATGTAT
>JAJRTT010000174.1 GCA_024278155.1 Bacteroidota bacterium
CAAGAAGATATACGACCTGCTGGGATATAAATACGTTCCATTCCACAGAAAAAAATCTGTAGTGGTACCTGTAGAAATTTTAAAAAATGACTCGTCTTAATACCAGAGTGTTATGGATTTATAGCTGCAATGTGGGTTAATGAAAATTTTTGCGTTTTTGTTACTTGTGACAATTGTTTCTTGTAATAAGCTTGAACAAGAAAACAATGATTATAGGGTTGATGACAAACTTATAATTACTGATAATTTGAATTTCTATGGATTTAACTACAAACCATATCAGGAAATGATTACTGAAGTTAAGGGGCCTATAATTATTATTAGAGTGAAATTATGGAGAAAGAATCAAAATTGTTTACATAAAATAGGTGTTTGTAAAATTGAAATATTGCCTGATGATAAGAGTGGGCATATATTCGATGAAGGGAGAGAAATAGATATTCCCTTTTTGACAGAATTTGAAGGTGGGAATATCTTTATTTATTTTTCCCAAGATGTATCTTCATATTCACAAAATGATCTTGAGTTATCAATTGACGGGGATGTCTATGTGGATGATGAGAATGATATTTCACAAGATAGTTTCAAAGCTCCTGATGGAATTTACGATTTTGATCCCAACTTAGGGGATTATGGCGGATATACCATTCCAATTGTAAAGATACCTTAAGTATATCATTAAAAACTGTGAAGTGGTCTTCCACTTCACAGTTTATTCTTGAAATTTTTAAAAGCGAATAATGAAAAAAACAAGTATATATCAAGTTACTTTATTTTTATTTTTTTCTGTAAGTCTTTTTGCACAGCAGAAAGCTTTATTGAATTTAAAACAAATTAATAATGCGGATTCGTTGTCAGAAATACTTGATTCAAGAGTTGAAAATTATAATACTATTGATGTGTATGAACTAAATGATTCATTATTTAAAGAGATTGTATTTAGTTAAGAAATAGGATATCATTTAATCCTTTTCTATGTTGATTGGTGTAAACCTTGTTCTGAAAGCATGCCAATAATTAAGGACCTTGCTGAAAAATTCGAGGATATAAATATTTACTATATTTATCCAGACAGGAAGAAAAACCTAAATATCCTATCGAGATACCTTAATGAAAATGGGATTTTTGTTCCGACATTCATTTTAGACGATATGTACAAAGGAAATGTAAAAAAGAGATTTGTTAAATTTCGTAATCAGATTTGTGACGATTGTAACGAAATACTTGGATTCCCATCAGTATTGGTATTGGATGATTCCTTGAGGATAATTTATAGGAAGACAGGTGATTTGAAAACACTTGATAAATTTTTAAAGGGAAAAATTTTCAAGTAAAATTAGCTCAATCAGTTTCCTTAGTTATGTTTCAAGTGTACGCATTTGTAAAATAGTTTCAAGCAGTCATCGTTCAATTATCAGTGTACAATCAACCCCCCGATTTGGTTCACCAAAAATGCCACTATCCAGGCAATGGATGTTGTGTACACAACCATAAAGGCCGCCCATTTCCAGTTCCCCGATTCTTTTTTAACAGCGGCCACCACCGCCACGCACGGAAAGTAAAGCAAAATGAACATCAGGTAGGCGAAAGCATTTACCGTATTGAAAATGGGTTCCCCGGCATGTTCCCCATTTGTATGAGAGGCATTTCTTAATTTGGATACCAAAGCCCCTGAAACTTCATTCGGGTCGCCATCTGCCTGGTACAAAACGCCCATCGTACTTACCACAACTTCCTTGGCGGCCACCCCCGCCAAAAGGCTTACGCTCATTTTCCAGTCAAAGCCGAGTGGGCGCATCACCGGTTCCACAAATTTCCCAAGACGGCCGATATAGGAATTTTCCTGCCGGTTGCTTTCCCTCTTATAAACCAGTTCGGCTTTTTTTGAATTATATTGGTTTTTCAATTCTATCTTTTCTGAATCCGGGGTTCCATCGTCATTTAATTTATCCCGAACATGGTTTTCCAGTTGGGCAATTTCCTTGTCAAACGATACTGTTTTTTCAGAAGTCCTTGGGAAATATCCCAAAGCCCAAATAATCACGGAAGCTATTAAAATCACCCCGCCCATTTTCTTTACGTACATCGAAGCTTTATGCCACATATGGCGGGTCGTGGCCCTTATGGTTGGGATGCGGTAAGGTGGGAGTTCCATCACAAAAGGCGCTTCCTGCGATTTGAAAAGTGTTTTCTTGAAAATAATTGCAAAAAAGACGGCGAAGAATATCCCGATGCCGTAAACCGAAAATAAAATACTGACCTCTTTCCCCGGGAAAAAAGCGGCAATAATCAGGATATAGACCGGGAGCCTTGCACTGCACGACATAAACGGGTTGATGAGCATGGTGAGCAACCGGTCTTGGCGGTTTTCGAGCGTTCGGGTTGCCATTATCGCCGGGACGTTGCAGCCAAATCCCATTATCAGCGGAATGAAGGATTTTCCGTGCAAACCTATTTTGTGCATCAATTTATCCATGATAAAAGCCGCCCGGGCCATGTATCCCGTATCTTCCATCAATGAAATAAAAAGAAAGAGGATGAGGATGTTGGGGAGGAAAACTATAACACCGCCCACACCATCGATAATCCC
>JAJRTT010000175.1 GCA_024278155.1 Bacteroidota bacterium
AAAAACCGCATGGGGCCGCCAACCGGAAAAGCCATTAACCTTGAAATCAGCGGAAAGGAATTTGACCAACTCCTTTACCTTACGGATACCATCCAACATGTTATCGACCATGCACACATTCCCGGAATTGAAGGCCTTAAAATCGACCTCGATGTGGGAATGCCCCAACTCATTGTCCACATCGACCGCGACCAGGCACGAAGGCTTGGCATTTCGACCGCCCAAATTGCCATGACCATCCGGACTTCCCTGTTTGGAAAAGAGATTTCGGATTTTAAGGTGGGCGAGGACAAATACCCTATCCAGCTTAGGTTTAAAGATAAATACCGCTACAATATCGCTTCGCTGATGAACAAACGGATTACATTCAGGAGCCAATCCTCGGGAAAGATCATCCAGATACCGATTTCATCTGTGGCCAGTTTTACATACAGTACCACTTATGGTGCGGTAAAACGGAAGGATATGGACAGGGTCATCACCATTTATTCCAATGTGATCGAAGGTTACAACGCGACCCAGATCAACGATGCCCTAAAACCCATTTTGGCAGACTTCCCCTTTCCCGAAGGTTATGCCTATCAGTTTACGGGCGAACAGGAAGAGCAAAAGGAATCAATGGAATTCCTTACAAACGCACTTCTTATTGCGATGTCCTTGATAATGCTGATACTCGTTTCCCAGTTCAATTCGGTGATAAAACCGCTGATCATTATGACAAGCGTACTACTTTCCACCATCGGTGTTTTTGGGGGGATCGCCACTTTCAATATGGACTTTATCGTCATACTTACCGGGATCGGGATTGTGTCGCTGGCAGGGGTTGTGGTGAACAATGCCATTGTTTTGATCGATTATATCAACCTTACAAAGCTCCGAAAGAAAAAAGAACTGGGGATGGACGAACATGATGACCTCACCGTAAAGGATTCATTGGAATGTATTGTCCTGGCGGGAAAAACACGTTTGCGCCCCGTTCTGTTAACGGCCATCACAACGATACTTGGTTTGATGCCCATGGCCGTTGGTTTCAACATTGACTTTGAATCAGCGCTTGCCGAGTTCAAGCCCCACATCTATTTTGGTGGCGACATGGCCAATTTCTGGGGGCCTTTCGCCTGGACAGTTGTTTTCGGGCTTTCCTTTGCAACTTTCCTCACGCTGATTATCGTTCCGGCTTTATACCACATTTTATATATCGCAAAACTGAGGATGTTTAAGCGGAAGAAGGTGAAAAAAGTAGTGGTAAGTTAACCTGCTTCATTTCCACAAGGTCATCCAGGGCCTGTCGAAGGATAGACCGGGTTTTCCCTCTCCTCACAATTACAGAGGATGAAATAACTACATTAAACCTGGCAACGGATTAGTTTGCAATCCGGAGATTGCACACCCCTATCCCGGCGTTGTCTCCTGACTATGCCGTGTGGTGTCATAATCTTTGGATTATTAAAACCCCAATTGGCGCAAGTCTGACAGGGAGCATTGCAGGTAAGCGACTTGTACCTTGCTTTGTGGCAGTTTCCTTGTTTTGTCCCTCCCCCTATGTTCAAGATTTGCAATCCGGTTACCGCTTATTTCCTCAACCTTCCGGGTCGCCACCACTTTGGCCTGCTTCGACCCAAAAGGTTTGAATTGCCATGCCACTGGGTGTTCAGGATTTGGAAATCCCGAACCAATACATTAAGGGGCTTACATTCCGATTTCCCTAAAAACCGCTATCTTTACCCAACAAAACAAATAGTTTCTTTACTGGCACGCAAATCCGTTAACTTGCACTCCACATGGTGTAGTCGGGAGACTACACCAAGAATGGAAAAACCAGGAATTGGAAAATCATCAAAAAAGAATCGAACCAAGCACTTTGCAGGAAGGGGTTTGTTTTGACAGCTATAGTATGGAAAGTTGTTCGCAAATAAAGGGAATTTGTATTGTTCGATAAAAACAAAACCCGGCTTTCTGTCTTTCGCACCGTTTCGACAGGCTCAATGTGACCTTACACAAAGTTGATGTTATCTCCAACTTGTTTCATTAACACATTTTAAAACTTCCTTTCCCCAACACAATCATTTCATTCGTACTTTTACAACCTAAATTTGAATGTTCATGAGATTTCACTTTTCTGTCTCCTTGTTCTTCTTTCTATCTGCCCTTACAGGTTTTAGTCAGATGGACTACAGGGTCACTTCCGGGATAATCGCTTTTAACCAAGAGGATTACAAAACCGCCCTAAAGGATTTGGACGAAGCCCTGAAAGACATTGGCAAACTGAACACAAACAATATTTCCCAGGCATTTTTGTTCCGGGGAAAAGCAAAAATGGAATTATTGTTCAAGGCCACAACAGAAAATGACCATGAAGCGGTCGCCCTCTACCAAAATGCGCTGTTCGAGGCTTCCGCCGATTTCACCAATGCATTGAAATATGACAATGGCAGAAACAAAGAGGCCATTTATAAAGAAATATCGGCTTTGTACAATCCATTGTTGCAATCGGGGCTTTCGATGTTGCAATCCATTTACGACGAAACCTATACCGGAAACGAAGTCCATGCTGTTTTGCAATATGCCAAAAAATCAATCAAAACCGCACTTGAGATAGAAGAAACCTATGTGGCCTATGATATCCTGGCTCAAATTGAGTTGAACCAAAAGGACAGTCTGGCAGCACTTCAGGATTTCAAAAAAGCACGGGAATTGTTCAAGGAAGATGAATCCAGGAAACCCGACCTTTTGATCGGCTACGTTTATTACCGGATCGCCCTTATCGAAAATTTCGAGCTCAACAATCCGGACACAAGTATCATTGTTCTAAAGGAAGGACAGGAAGTTTTACGAAGCGAATTTGGGAAACTAAAAGAAATGGGGGATTACTATACGGTACAGGACTGGGAGAGCAATGAATTTCAATACCATGCTATCATGGACAACCTCAAAGACCTGGAACTGGACACCTATTTGAATACGAATGGAAACTCGGCCGAGGGGATTGCAAGGTTCGAGGAAGCCCTCAAGGAAAAGCCGGATGATTATATGCTGTTGGTCGGTTATGGCAGTTTACTGGAAAGGGAAGATACGGAAAAAGCCATCCGGGCTTACAAAAAAGCCATCGGAATAGATGGAAAGAAAGACCTGGCTTTTTATAACCTTGGGGTCTTCTATTTCAACCTCGGGGCGAAATCAAACGAGAAAGCCCGCTCGACAGGGGCCACGGATTCGGCTGCCATTTATAAAAACGGGGCACAGGTATTTTTTGCCGAAGCCCTCCCCTACTTGCAAAGGGCCTTTGAGCTCGATCCCTATTCCCTTGAAACCTTACGGGCCTTAAAGCAAATTTCGCTTGTTACCAACCGGGAAGAGGATTACAAATTGTACCTGGAGTTTGAGAACAGGGTTCTGGAAAAAGGGGACTGATGTACTTAATGACATTAAAAAAACGATAAAACCGGGCAAAGTCAGAAATAAGGAAGTTAAGGGCTAAAGGTTACCTGCCCGTCCGGTCAGGCGGGTGCGTTAGGCTTTCGCAACTTGTAACATATAACGTCTGACTTTGACGACAGGTTTGTGCAAGCATATTAAGATATTTCCAAGACAATATGAACTTAAAAAAACAGGGGCTAATTCATCCCACGCTCCTTTTTGATTTGTTCGTAAGCTTCGTTCAGTTTTTGGAATTTTTCTTTTGCGGCCACACGGAATTCTTCCCCCAAATGGCTCACCTTATCGGGATGGTATTTGATGGCCATGCTCCGGTAGGCTTTTTTCACTTCGTCGTCAGTGGCGGCAGAAGCGATTTCCAACACCTGGTATGCACTGTTGATGTCTTTGTAGAACATGGCTTTCACCGAAACAAAATCAGAATTACTGACACCAAGAAAGCCACTAATGTTGCTTATCATCTCCACTTCCTTCGCATGGACATATCCATCGGCCATTGAAATCCCAAAGAGATAATGGAGCAGTTGCAGGCGGGAAGGGTAATCCATGAAGCGGCTGATCTGCAACGAAACATCCTTGATGTTCACATCCTGTTTTAAGACTTCGCGCAGGATATGGATATTGTCATTGGCCAGTTCCTGTCCGAATTGTTTATAGAAAAACTGCTTCACAAAATCCAGTTCCGAACGCACGACTTTCCCATCGGCTTTCATCACCGCAGCCGACAAAACCACAAGGCTTGCCGCAAAATCGCCTGGTTGCATCCGCTGCTCAGCCCCACCGGGCATGCCTCTATATGGATGACCGCCACCTTTATATTCCATGTCGCCATCCTGCATTTTATCGTACATCGAGCCAAACACAAATCCGAGAACAGCCCCAAGTGGCCCGGCCATTGCCACGCCCAAACCAAGACCTATCCATTTTCCATATTTTGCCATAACTTTACTTCTATCTTTAAATTCTTTTTAAAACATTACAACGCATAACACTTAACCCTTAACCTATTTCACAATTAACTCTTAATATTGTCCATTCCCGTTTTCAGTTCCATTCCCATTCCCATTTCCGTTACCGTTCATGGGTATTTCCCTTTCTTTTTCGGTAAACTTAATCCCGTTTTCTTCCAATTCTTTCAAGACGGGGTCATAAATCCTTTTCGCCGTGGGCATTCTCACTCCCGTAGGGTTAATGACACCTGTGAGCAATAATTTGGCGGCAATCCCAACCGGAAGCCCAACTGTTTGTGCCATGGCCGTGTGCACATTGTCTTTCCCTTCAACCACCATTGAGGCAGTTATCTCCTTTTTACCCCCATCAATAACATATTCAAATTTGTGCTGCATAACGATCATATCCTTGTCATCGGAATCAAGCTGCCATTTTTCCTCTAAAATTTTCTGAAGGATCTGGGCAGGTGTTGCATTTTTCAAACCGATTTTAGTATCATCGAACAAACCAAGCCACCTGAGTTTGTACATTTCAAAAGAATCTTCTGCAAAGCCCACGTAGTCTGCCAATTTCTTTTCGACCGGTATCACCCTTTCATATTTCAGGAAAGAATTGACAAAATCACGATAGGTCAGGTTTTCCGAATTTTCGAGCACATAGGAATCATCGGTAACACCAAGCTGAACCAAGGCTTCCCATGTTTTTGAATAGCCTGGCCGGCGGATGGTGCCACGAAACATTGTGGGAATGTCGTCAATGCCATACTCGCCCCTGTACTTTAGGGAATCACGGTTTGGGTATCCTTCAAACTCGCCATATCCGTTCACGTGCAATTGCTGTACCCTCGAAAAAACCTTGTGGTAAGGAATATGTTTGTACATGCCGTTGTGGATAAACTGGGCGCCACCTTGACCGGCCAAAACCACATTCCGCGGGTTCCAGGTAAATTTATAATTCCAGGGGTTGTTATCATATTTAGGGGCCACCAACCCACCGGTATATGAGCGGAAGGCCGTCAACTTTCCGCCTTTTCCCTTCACCCTGTCGATAACCTCCATGGCCGACATATGATCGATCCCCGGATCCAGGCCAATCTCGTTCAGCAAAACAATCCCTTTTTCTTTCGCCTCCTTATGGAATTCCTTTACTTCAGGTGAAACATAAGATGCAGTAACCATATCCTTGCTAAAGCGGATGCAGCATTTAGCCATCAAATGATGTAAACGGGCGGGCAACATTGAAATGACAATATCTGATTTCTTCGTCTCTTCGGCCCGCTGGGCATCGTTCATCACATCAAACTGAATGGCTTTACCATTTGGATGGCCATCAACTCGTTTTTCGGCTATTTCCCTGGAAAAATCTCCAACGACAACTTTCCAGTTTCGTTGTTCGGATTGATCCAGTAAATACTTAATCAAGCTCGGTGTTGACAACCCGGCGCCAATTACTAAGATTCTTTTCATTTTTTTTGTTTTCAATGGTTAATGCAACCGAAGATGCTCTACAAAACGGCTCCACTTAATCGATTTCATAAAGGGTTTTACTATTGATGAAATATACGTTCTTGATTTTTTCAGCTCGTTTGCAAAGCAAGAACAGTATCCATCGTTATACTCTTATTATAAAATTTCGGTTATTAAGATCCATGCAAAAATGAAATGCTATAAGTATTCTTTAATATATTCAAAATCGGGGGTAAATTCCCCATTGTGAAGCACCAAAGCCCTTTTGATCGGGGCAGGCAATTCAAGGTTTTCAAAGGGGGCACTGTAATCTGCACCTGCAATTTCCGATACATAATTGAGCAAGGCATTGCTAAAGGCGATTGATGATTCGCGGGGCAGTTCACTCGGCAAAATATCAACAGACATAATCAACAACCCGTCCCCTTTAAAACCCATTGTTGGTTTCCGGGCAATCGGGTCATAAACAAAAACCGGATCTTCAATAGCCGTTCCCATATGTGTGCATTCGATGGAACCATCCGGATCGCAGGTAACGTCACCAATAACGGTCAATTTTGGGTTGCCTTCTTTAAATGATTTTTCAAGATAATCCTTGGTAACGATCCTGTCATATCTTTCGTCCCAATACATACAGTTCATCAAAACAGTAAGATGTGGGAGATATTGCTCGAATATGCCCGTGTACTTTTCAGGGTGGTGATAATAATCCTGCAACTCAAATTCGGCGTTGCCATCTTTTGGCACAGCCATATCCTTTTCCTTGAAGACCACTTTATACACCACGTTGTTGGGCAGGTCCTTTCTGTTTTTCAATTCCATCAATTCCTGCGGGGAAACCTCTTTTATTGGCAACAAAGCCACAATTTCCTGGGCACCGCTCGAAACATTTCCATATCCGGTAAAACCTATAACAAGTGGAGTGAGGTCTTCGGGCAAGCCCTTTTCGGCAATTTCCTGGCCCACTTTTGAAATTACTTCAATGGCTTCATCCAGCGAATTGTACTTATGTGATTGTTTTATCCTTAGGAAAGGGGTCTCCATCCCTTTTTCCTTCAATCGCATCCCAAGCGACCACAAAGAATTGATCATCCCGGCCAACCCGGCAAAGCGGCCAAAGAAAATCAAGCGTTTACCCGATTCGTCAGCCACTTTTTCATATTCAATCAGGTTGATCTTTTTCTTGATCATTTGCCTTAGCAAAGGCATATTGTACGACTGGCCCTTGATAATATGGGAAAAGAAAACATAGGTTTTGCCATCTTCAAAATAGTCGATGGGCATTTCCTTAACGCCAAAAATAACCGGGGCTTCCCTCACATCATCCACCGCTTTTGCACCGGCTGCCACAAACTCATCATCCGTAAAAATCCTTTTTTTCGATTTTTCCACAAGGATTTCAAGGCCTTCATTCTCAATCAATTTTTTTGCATGTTGCGGGATTATGGCCACACGCCTCTCCATCAAATACTTGTCCTCGTACCGGATTCCGATCATCTTGTTCATATCTTTTATTTTTGCCAATTCAACCTTTGATTTAAAAACGGCAAACATATAAAAAAAACACACCCTTGAACAATAATTTTACGATAAAACTTCTGTTTAAAAAAAATTGTTTTTTTTAATACCCTTACAATATAATTTGTACTTTTGTGCCATCGTATTTCTTCAAACAAATCAATTTATTATAGATATTACACCTTTCACCACGATTTGAATTTTCCTTATTCCGATGCAATAACTTCAAGTACAATAAGTTTCGGCAATAAATAATCAGCACTTTAATAAATACAGTTTAATTCTAATAAATACAGTTTAATTTTAATATAATGGATTATAACACCACAAGAGAAGGACTAAATATAAAAGAATATGGACGGAATGTCCAGAAACTTGTCCAGTATGCACTCACAATTGAAGACAGGGAAAAAAGGACAGCTTTTGCAAAATTGATTGTTCAGATAATGGGGACATTAAACCCACAAGCAAACAATGCCGGGGATTTCCGTCATAAACTATGGGACCATCTATATGTTATTTCCGAATACCAATTGGATGTTGACGGCCCATATCCACCACCTTCAAAGGAAGCTATCGAGGCCAAAGCCCCTAAACTTGAATATCAAAACAACAATATCCGCTATAAAGTGTATGGCTCCAATATGGAAAAAATCATTGCAAAAGCCATCGAATTCGAGGAAGGGCCCGAGAAAGAAGCTTTGATCAAAACCATTGCAAACCACTTGAAAAAATCCTACCTGAACTGGAACAGGGATTCGGTCAACGATGATCTTATTTTTGAACATCTTGAAGTGCTTTCCGATGGGAAATTAAAAGTTGAAGATAGAAGTATGCTGGCATCCACAAGCGATATCCTGGCAAGGACACGTAAAAAGAAACCCATGAAAAGCCAATCGAAGGGTTCAAAAGGCAAGGGTCCAAAAAGCTCGAACAACAAAAAATGGAAAAAGAGGTATTAGTTTTCCGGGATAAGAGAAAAACCCAGCAATAAGCAAATTCCCCTTATGCGAATTTGCAACGGGCAACAGGCAATCGAAAAAATTGTTTATTGCCTGTTTTTATTTAAAATTGCCGTACCAACACTCCCGTATATACAGGATTAGTGGAAAACGAAAATACGGGATAATCAACTAATTTATTAAATGCCTGCCTTTTCGGCAGACAGGCGGGAATGATCCAATGCCGCAATGCAAGAATAAAGTATAGCAAATTTTTAATTGTCACGTATCTACGGGATCAAATCTTTATTCATTGTAAAATATTCAAGCATTCTTGCATTCATTCATTGAAGCATTAAATATATTTTTTGATAAAATAAAAATCAGTCTTTACCCATTAAATTAACAGTAGCACTTAAATTGCAAGTACATATTGAACAATCCATTGTTAAAAACTACCTTTTATTTAAGTTCGTAGCGCCCCATTCATTTCGATATTTGTAATCATACCGAATCAGATTTTGTCTATAAGAAAGATTAAGACCTAATCCCTTCGGCATTAACTACCCCTAAAAGGATTTCGATGCAAAATCATTAAGGCGTAGTAAATATCCCTTGAAACAAAAATCGTTATGGGCTCATTCAAAATCACCGGAAGTAAAAGCCTCAAAGGGGAAATCATTCCCCAGGGGGCAAAAAACGAGGCGCTCCAAATTATTTGTGCCACCATCCTTACACCCAGCAAAATGACCATTCACAATATCCCCGATATCAGGGACGTGAATAAATTGATCGAACTGATTGCCGACCTTGGCGTGAAAATCGAAAAGATTGCAGAAGGTTCCTTCACTTTTCAGGCCGATCAAATCAACCTTGATTATCTCCATACCGAAGCGTTCAAGGAAAAAGGCGGAGGGCTCAGGGGCTCCATTATGCTTTTGGGCCCTATGCTTTCACGTTTCAAAAAAGGGGTTATCCCCCAGCCCGGTGGTGATAAAATAGGAAGGCGAAGATTGGACACACATTTCACGGGGATGCAAAAACTGGGTGCAGAATTCACCTATAACGAAAAAGAAAAATTGTTTGCCGTGGAAGCCACCGAACTACAAGGGAATTATATGCTTTTGGACGAGGCCTCGGTCACGGGAACGGCCAATATTGTGATGGCGGCTGTTTTGGCCAAAGGGAAAACAACTATTTTCAATGCCGCATGTGAGCCTTACCTTTCGCAACTTTGCAATATGCTCAACCGCATGGGGGCAAATATCACTGGCGTGGGGTCCAACCTGCTTAACATCGAAGGGGTAGATTCCTTAGATGGAACGGAACATACCATGTTGCCCGATATGATCGAGGTGGGGAGTTTTATCGGAATGGCCGCAATGACAAAATCGGCCATTACCATCAAGAACGTCAATTATGAAGCCCTTGGGATTATCCCCGAGGTTTTCAGGCGCTTGGGCATCACACTTATCCAGCAAACCGGCGATCTTCATATTCCCCGGCAAGAAAGTTATGGAGTGGAAACCTTTTTGGACGGCTCCATCATGACCATTGCCGATGCGCCCTGGCCGGGTTTTACACCTGACCTTATCAGTATCGCTCTCGTTACTGCCATTCAGGCAAAAGGAAGTGTGCTGATCCATCAAAAGATGTTTGAAAGCCGCTTGTTCTTTGTCGATAAATTAATTGACATGGGTGCGCAAATTATCCTTTGCGATCCGCACAGGGCAACGGTTATCGGGCTTAACCACCAACACTCTTTGCGCGGAATCCGCATGACTTCCCCAGACATCAGGGCAGGGGTAGCACTTTTAATTGCGGCGCTTTCGGCAGAAGGGACAAGCATTATCGACAATATCGAACAGATTGACCGTGGCTACCAAAACATTGACGGAAGACTAAGGAAGCTGGGGGCAGATATTGTCCGGATTGACTAGGAACAAGCATACTACGAAACCTCAGGCCATGGTTTCAAAATAAGCTGTGTGTTCATAAGGTTAAAGTTAAAAAGGTTAAGCGTTATGTGTTGATTTGGAATTACAAATCATTAATGCTGTTAATGGTTTTATGGTTACCCGAACGCATAACTATTAGCGCCTAACTTAAAAGGCGAATAGGTTTGCTAATATTAATCAGCTTATTTAGTATTTTAGAGTGCAGTCTAAAAAGATACATTTAGCTGCAAAAGCTCGAAACCACTAAATCCCACGAAAACTATTTTTCTGTAATATAGGCTTTTGTGGGGTTTTGTGCATTTGTGTTTTAGTGGCATTTTGATTGATTATTGCTTTTTGGACCAAACTCATTTTATTAAATTCGTTCCTCCTTTTTTATTTAATTTTGGTCCTGAATTAAAATTTCAAACGATGAATGTTTTACTATTGGGGGCCGGAGGTCGTGAACACGCCCTGGCATGGAAGCTTTCCCAAAGCCCCAAAATCACAAAGCTATTCACAGCTCCCGGTAATGCCGGGACTGATGAATGCGGGGAAAATGTATCATTGAACATTGATGATTTTAACGAGGTGAAAAGCTTTGTTGTCCAAAATAAAATCAAAATGGTTGTTGTGGGCCCGGAAGCCCCTTTGGTAAAAGGTTTCCATGATAATTTCCTAAAGGATGATTTGCTGAAATCCATTCCTGTAATTGGCCCGGTAAAACAAGGGGCAGAGTTGGAAGGAAGTAAAGACTTTGCCAAAAAATTCATGAAGAAATATCAAATCCCAACAGCAACCTATCAGACTTTTAATAAAGATGGGCTTGAAGATTCCTATCGTTTTTTGGAAACCATGAAAGCCCCTTATGTTTTGAAAGCCGATGGCCTGGCAGCAGGGAAAGGGGTTTTGATCCTTGACAGTTTAGATGAAGCCAAAGCAGAAATGAAGGAGATGCTGGAGAACGAAAAATTCGGGGAAGCTTCGAGAAAAGTGGTTATCGAAGAATTCCTATCGGGCATCGAGCTTTCTGTTTTTGTGCTTGCCGATGGAAATTCCTATAAAATATTGCCTTCTGCCAAAGATTACAAACGTATTGGTGAAGGAGATACGGGTTTGAATACCGGGGGAATGGGATCCATTTCCCCTGTCCCTTTTGCCGATAAGGCTTTTATGGACAAAATCGAGAACAAAATCATCAAACCCACCATCGAAGGATTGAAAACAGAAGGGATAAATTACAAAGGCTTTATTTTCTTCGGGTTGATAAATGTGGATGGGGAACCTTTCGTAATCGAATACAATGTAAGGATGGGCGACCCGGAAGCCGAATCGGTTATCCCAAGGATCAAATCGGATTTGATGGATCTTTTTGAAGGGGTCGCCGAAGGAAATATCGCCGATCGGAAAATCGAAATCGATGAACGTTATTGCACCTCCGTATTCCTCGTGGCCGGCGGTTATCCCGAAAAGTACGAAAAAGGAAATGTGATGAGTGGCTTCGAAAATGTGAACGACAGCATACTGTTCCATGCAGGTACAAAAAAAGATTCCAAATCAGGAAAAATCCTAACCAACGGCGGAAGGGTATTGGCTGTTTCCTCTTTTGGGGAAACCATGAAATCAGCCCTTGAAACATCCTATAAAAATGTGGAACTTATACAATTTAAGGATAAGAATTTCAGAAAGGATTTGGGAAAGGATTTGTTGAATTTTTTTTAACTTTGTAAAAATTGACAACCATGGATTCAAAAAAGT
>JAJRTT010000176.1 GCA_024278155.1 Bacteroidota bacterium
ATTTTGCGCGGGCTGGGCGATTCCAAGACCCCGCTCTACTTTATGATGGTTTCCACCGTGACCAATATAGTCCTCGATTATGTTTTTGTGGCCCATTTCCATTGGGGGATTGCCGGTGTGGCCTATGCAACGATAATTTCGCAGGGGGGTGCTTTTATTACCGCTATCCTTTATTTGAACAAATACCACGATGTGGTGAAACTTTCTTTGTTGCGGCTTACATTCGACCGGAAAATTTTCAAGCAAAGTTTGCGTATTGGGCTTCCGTCCGGTTTCCAGCAGTCCATAGTTGCCATTGGCTTGTTGGCATTGGTGTGGATCGTGAACCTGTTCGGCACGGACGTGATTGCCGCTTATTCCATTGCCATGCGCATTGATTCGCTTGCTGCCATGGCCGCCATGAATTTTGCAGCAGCTCTGGCAACTTTCGTAGGGCAAAACCTCGGGGCAAATAAACCGGAAAGGGTAAGGGCCGGGCTTATTGCAACGCTCAAAATAACGTCGCTCATTGCCGTAGGCATTTCCCTGATCGCGCTTATTTTCTCAAAACAATTAATGGGCTTTTTTACCACCGATGAAAACGTAATCCGTATCGGGGCCGAATACCTTATGATCGTAGGGGCATTTTATATATTGTTTTCCACCCTATTTGCCTTTAACGGTGTGATGCGCGGTGCAGGCGATACGCTCATCCCCATGTTCATAACTTTGATTGCTTTATGGGTCATCCGCATCCCGGCCGCCTATTTCCTTTCGCGGCATTTTGGCGTAACCGGTATCTGGTGGGCAACGCCCATCGGTTGGTTCATGGGGATGATGTTGGCCTATTTGTATTATATGACAGGCCGCTGGAAAAAGAAAGGTGTCGTGAAGTACGATAGCGAGGGGAATGTTATTTCATGACTTTTCAGCTTAAAAGCAAGTAAGCTTCCCAAGCAAATACGTTATTTTTTAATTAGTTTCCTAACAACTTCCCCATTGGATGTTTGGACTTTAATGAGATACACACCCGGTAAAGCATTCCCCAAATCAATTTCATATTGCCCTGAACCCTCATTAAAGTTTGTTTCCAAAATAAGTTTGCCCGAAACAAAATAGATTTGTGCTGAATGGATTGAAATGTTTTCGGCAGGACTAATTATGATGTTTTGGTTATTGGAAACGGGGTTGGGGGAAATCTCAATTTGAGGTGATTTGTTTTCATTAATTGCACCTAATAAATACGAAGCGGTGGACATATAAAGAACATCATAGCCATTTTTTTCTGTTTGCCAGATATTGAATACATCATAGTAATAGTTGAACTCACCGCCAAAAAACAGTTCCGGGTTTTTGTTGACCTCAGGATCATTGGTAATGTTAACAGGATTACTGAAAAACCAATAGTCATTGATATAGATATCCCGTATTGATCCGGTTTCTCCGGCGAATGAACAAAGGCCAGGGAAATAATCATCCGTTAGGAAATCCAAATCAAAAGAAGTTGGCTCATAGTAATGATCAATACCTTCAATGCCCGGGGTAATTATTTCAATGTTCCATCCAGGTGTGCCTGAGAAATGAATGCTGTCAGAGCTTTGCCAGCACAATAAAGATCCTTCTTCACCCCAATAATCAATAGCCCTGGAAATTGAAAGGTTGGTATTGTCATTTGTTTGGATTATGGTATCAGGATCTGACCATTGTGTTGATGGGTATTCTATTTCAGAGTAATAGATATGGGATTCGCCATTTTCGACTTTCCTCCAGGCAATAAAGTTAGACTTACACACGGGCTCAAGACAGTTTGCCGTATCAATTATTTCAATATTTGTGAATTGCAAGGTGTCCTGGATACTCTCAATATTGGCGACAAAAATATCTCCTTCGCCCTCCCAGCAGCAAACAGGTGAAGTACTTGTTCCATAAAATGAATTCTCGTCATATTCAGTATTTGTTAATCTGAAACTATTGCCAACCAATCCATTTTCATCGAACTTCACCCCGAATATATCGTATTTGTCATTATT
Source organism: Bacteroidota bacterium (assembly GCA_024278155.1). Classification (GTDB taxonomy): domain Bacteria; phylum Bacteroidota; class Bacteroidia; order Bacteroidales; family JAADJA01; genus JAADJA01. The sequence continues at coordinate 2,010 of JAJRTT010000176.1, forward strand.
GGTTGCATTGCATTCAAAAATAAGGAAGTTGTAATTAATTACTTTTGGGTTTCGGTAATCTATTTCGGCAAAACCCCCAATTAGCACCTGTTCTTCGGAGATTGGGCCATAAGGGTTTTTCCACCATATTTCCCTATTGCCCGATAAACTTTGTCGCTTTTCATAAAATATGGAGGAATTTCCCCAACCATAATTGATAACCGTAGGATTGGAATTGAAACTCAAAGAATCGGTTAATGCAATCGGATCCGACCAGGTTTGGTACCCCTGTGATTTAAGTGATACTGAAATAAAGATGATAATTGAAAAAATGATGGCCTTTTTCATGGTAATTGGTTTTTATAGGATTATAAACTTTTTTACCAGCTTTTCTTTTTTGTTTTTGACGGTCATATAGTAAATGCCTGAAGGCAAATTTCCCCTGTCCCAAATAATCTCGAATTCATTGATTGAATTGGGCTCAAGTTTTATTTCATCCACTTTCAATCCTTTACTGTTATAGACATGGATTAAGTTATCAGTCCTGTTTATTTCCTGAATGTTTAAACGTATCGTTGCCTGCATGTTCACCGGATTTGGGAAAATGCCCAAGCTTTGTGGTACTTGCTTTTCTGGGATGCCAACTGAGAGTACCCTTGAAAAGGCTCCGCCATCCGTACAGCAATAAATGACCGTTGCCCCAAATATCATCGGGGAAGAAATCGAGTTGATGTTCAGGTTGGGCAGGCCATCGTTATAATAAACAAGTTCGTTGTTCTGGTATTTTGCAATCCCTTCGTCCGGGGGGTCTCCGTTGTGCCATCCAACAAAAAGGCTTCCCCCACTATCCATCCCTATTGTATTCAGGTTGTAACTGTAAAAAATGTTTTCCCATTTCATTTCAATTTCATCAATAGCATATAAACCACAGCTGTATGATCCTCCTTTAACAATGCCATACAAGCCAATTGTCAATTCGGAAATACCGTCACCTTCCAATTGATCCCAGCTCAACCCTCCATCCCCTGAAAAATAAGTGTTGTTGGTTTCTTCAGTTGTGGCCACAACAAACAATTCCATATCAATACACTTCTTGTTGCTGAAAAATGGGACTTCGCTCCAGTTCATGCAATCTTCAGAAAACAACAGTCCATTTTCGTACCCAACATAAAATTGGTTAAATTGATCGTTTGCAATGATGAAGTTTGGTTTGTAACACCAGTGGATTACATTGAACTGCCCGGTTTGCGCGTTAAATGACCAAATGCCATCGGAATAGCTCCCTTCGTTCATTATTGTTATGATCGAGTCGGAATCGGGTCCGGGCGATATTGCATCCATGGCATGAAAATCATGGAATTCCCAAGATTGACCATTGTAATCGCTTGTCAAATACATCCCTGAATCAACACAGATCATTGCGAAGATGCTATTGTTGAAAAAGAAACAAATTTTATTGGCCTTGATCCCCGGAGGGCCACATTCTTCCCATTCCCAGGCATAAGAATAATTTAATTGAAGAGCAAAAACGAATACGAGGATCAACGTAACTTTTTTCATGATTTGGGTTTTTATGGTTTGTTATTTCGAATAAATGGTTTTTTTGGATACGGTTTCATTGCCCTGCTTCAGGACTATAAAATAAATACCTTCGGGCAAATTGTTTTTCCCGTTTTCCAATACTTTCCATGTATAAGTGTTCCATCCCGTTTTTTGGTCGTAAATGTTTATATGGTCTATCTGTTTTCCCGAGATAGTATATATATCAATGGATACTTCGTTGTTGCCTGAAATATAATACTCTATGTTAAGCATTTCGTTGAATGGGTTTGGGGATATTCTCAGGAATTGTACATCGTTTCTTTTATGGTCACCGATGCTTCCCAGCAAGATCGATATTTGTGACATGTACAAAACACTGTTGCCATTGATATGTGTTTGCCAAATGTCGATGGTATTGAAATAGTTTGAGTAAAACGGGCCATAAAATACTTTGGGGTTACTGTCCACCACATTGTTGTTCGATAGGTTTTGTCCATAGAAAGCATAATCCGCATAAGAATACACTTCCTTGTTTTGCCCTTCGCCCGAGTAAAAAGTAAATACTGCCGGAAAATCAAAATAATCAACGTAAATATCGAAAGTCAAGAAATCAGGTTCGACACATTCCGAAATCCCCTCGAATTCGCCATGCGATATTTCCTGGTAAGAACCTTCCCAGGAAAGCAATTGCCTGTTGTTTTCCCAGACCGCAGTTACCCAGTCGTTATATAGGTATGAATTATACTTGGCAATTGCCAGGTTTATGTTATTGCCCGTTGCATATACGGTATCCGGTTCTGTCCACAGGTTTTCGGCTTCGTTGAATTTTGAATAATATATATGTGAACTGTCGTTTGTGATTTTCCTGTACAGAACATAATTTTGTGTGCAAACCGGGTCAAAACAGTTTGTGGTATCAATGGTATAAACTTCTTCAAATTGCAATGAATCACCTATAACGGAAATGTGGGAAGTTAAGATGCTTTCTTCGTATTTCCAGCAAGCTTCATTGAATTCGTAGCCTCCCCCAAGGTCGCACGAGCTTTCATCGCCCGGCGTATTGGTGAGGTTGAAGGGCTGTCCAAATGTCCCATCTGTAAAAAATTCAATTCCATATAGATCAAAATCCCCTGTTTGGTTTGATTCGTAAACCAGGAAATACCTTGAATCATAATAAGGGGGATAAACAAGGATGTTCGGGTTCCTGAATTCAAAAACATCTTCGTTGAAAACAATCTGTTCATCCGACATTGTGTAAATGTTCCGGTACCATATGCGGGAAGGCGATCCCCCAGTGGCCCTCTTTTCATAAAAACAGAAAACATCATTGTTTTGATCATCTGTAGTCGTCAGGACAACGGGATTTGAATTGATCGACAGCGAATCTGTAATTGCTACAGGTTCTGTCCAGTCAGGATAAAACTGTGCGTGTGCGATACCGATAAAGAAAAACACGGAGATCGAAAAGATAGCATTTTTCATAAGGCAATAAGTTTGGTTTGTACAATGGATGTAAAACAAAGACAAGGATTATATTGATGTCGTTGCATAAGCGGCTGGTTTTTAACAGGACGAACAGCTTTTTTTGGAAATTCATCCGATGAATTCAAGTCATCGGATGAGTTAACATACAGAACGAGCGTGGACGCTCTCCCATTCCATGGGTAAACACGAAATTTTCGCAAATCGTCTTTCTTTTTCCATATTTTCAAACTTCGATGTCTCCTTCTTTCCGGTCTTGTTCTAAATGAAAAGTTTTGCCAATTGCCTACTGCCTACTTACCTTTTTCCCCTCTTTCAACCAGTCGGGTCTCCGTCACCAGGAGCCTTTTTCGACCCAACTGGTTTTGCCAATTGCCTACTGCCTACTTACCTTTTTCCCCTCTTTCAACCAG
>JAJRTT010000177.1 GCA_024278155.1 Bacteroidota bacterium
AAGAAAGGGAACCTTGAAAATTATGAGTGGGAACAATTGAATTCAAAAATAAATAATTTGATTGAAGCTCCCCTCTATATTGATGATACGCCCGCTTTGTCCATTTTTGAGTTGAGGGCGAAATGCAGGAGGTTAAAGGCCCAGCACAATATCGAGATGATCATTATCGATTATATCCAGTTGATGACCACCGGTGGGGACAACAAAATGGGAAACCGCGAGCAGGAAATAAGTACGATTTCAAGGTCGTTGAAAAGCCTTGCGAAAGAGTTGAACGTTCCCGTTATCACCTTGTCGCAATTGAACCGTTCCGTGGAAACCCGTGCCGGGTCCAAGCGCCCTTTGCTTTCCGACCTTCGTGAATCGGGCGCCATTGAGCAGGATGCCGACCTTGTCCTGTTTATTTACCGCCCCGAGTATTATAAGATTGATGTGGACGAAGATGGGAACTCCACAAAAGGGATGGCCGAACTGATTGTTGCCAAACACAGGAACGGCGCCCTTGCCGATATCAAACTGCAATTTATCGACAGGTTTGCCCGCTTTACCGATCCGGAAGTTTCGGAAATGCAGGATGACCCGCAGCAATTCCCTGATAATTACCAGATGCCCGACAGCAATTCCTATACGGTCCCTTCCAAAATGAACGAAGGTGGCGAGGGCGATGTCCCATTTTAAATGGGAACGGTCTTTATTTGTCCAAGCTTTATTGAACAGTGAAACCCCGGTAACAGCTACCGGGTTTTTCTCATTTGCAACTTGTTAGTTTGAAATAGAAAGACGAAAGGCTTATCTTTGCCAAAAAAAGAGATTACGAAACGTATTGAAATAGGCAAAAGATTTTTGACGTTTGTTTAATATAAACGAAAATGATTGATGAAAAAAGAAGTAGTTTTAAGTTTTACAAATAATTTTGACGATCATTCACATACTACCGAAAACTGTATTGGATTTTGGTTTGCAAGGGATATGCAACACCTTTTGGGATATTCCGAATGGCGTAATTTTTATAGAGTCATTTTAAAAGCAAGAATAACTTGTGAGGCTACAAATAATGCAGTATCCGATCATTTTGTCGATGTTAACGAAACGATTGAAATGCCAAAAGGGGCAAGTAAAGAAATTCAGGACATAATGCTTACACGATATGCCTGTTATTTAATTGCCCAAAATGATAGGGCGTTGTTTGGTAAAACAACCCAGCAAATGAAAGATAAGCTCAACATTCCAAAAGGTAGAGCCTTGGCAGGTTTTTTACCGACCATTACCATAAATGCAAAAGACTTTGCCACAGAAATACCGGTTTTTAATACAAAAGAAAAAGGTTTTTCATCTGAACGGCAAATAATCCGCCGAACATATTACAAACAATCGCTCTGTAAGACGGATTTTGCTTGAAAGGGGATAAAACCGGAAGAACTGCCACCTGAAGAAGATATCAAAAAATTGGAACGTAGGGTAAAATGTGATGATAAAAGAATTAGCAAAAACCCTGAAAAACTGGATAAATAGGTAGTATATCGGAAATTTGATGTTTAAAAGTTTCCAGTATCTCATAAACCAAAATGTCATGAAAAAAATCACCTTACTAAATTTGTTCCTTTTCCTGTTTTTCTTTTCACAAGCAGCCTACATCCTTATCCCCATGGACGAAACACAGAAGAATCATTTGAAAGCTTATGGGATTGCATATTGGGAATTGCAACAGGACGTGGAGGTTACATGGCTGCTCAATTATAAAGGGGGCAGCTTTATGAGCAAATACCACGAAATCATTGAACAGGAGTGCATCATAAGGGGAGTGAGCTACACCGTTATCGCCGATGCACAGTCCACGGCCATTCTAAGTGAAATTTCCGACCCGGAAGTGAACATGGATGCCGTAAAATTGAACCGTGCCCCGAAGATAGCCGTCTATTCCCCAAAAAACAAACAACCCTGGGACGATGCCGTTACCCTTGTGCTCACCTATGCCGAAATCCCTTATGACATTGTTTATGATGAAGAGGTGATGGAAGGTGTTTTGCCGCTTTACGATTGGCTTCATTTGCACCATGAGGATTTTACAGGGCAATATGGAAAATTTTGGGCCAATTACCGAAATGCCTCCTGGTATATCGAAAATGTAAAAGCCAATGAAGATGTGGCGCACAAACTGGGTTTCAGCAAAGTGTCGGAATGCAAACTGGCCGTGGCCTTAAAGATCAGGGATTTCACGGTAGGAGGGGGTTATTTGTTTGCCATGTGCTCGGCGCCGGATAGTTACGATGTGGCCTTGTCGGCAGAAGGTGTCGATATTTGCGATGTGATGTTCGATGGCGACCCCATGGATCCAAATGCACAGTCAAAACTGGATTACAACAGTTGTTTTGCTTTTCGTGATTTCACCATCAGTACCAACCCTTATGAATACGAAATTTCTTCCATCGACATCAACCCTCAGCAAAGAAGGGGCAAGGTGAACCCAAAGAACGATTATTTTACCTTGTTTGATTTTTCGGCCAAATGGGATCCTGTCCCGACCATGCTTTGCCAAAACCATACACAGATTATCAAGGCTTTTATGGGACAGACGACCGCTTTCCGGGAACAATACATCAAGCCGAACGTGTTGATCATGGGGGAAAACAAATCCCTCGGCGAAGCCCGTTATATTCATGGTGAATTTGGAAAAGGGACCTGGACTTTTTATAGTGGCCACGATCCCGAGGATTATCAGCATTTTGTCGGCGACCCGCCCACCGACCTTAATTTACACCCCAATTCCCCGGGATACAGGCTTATCCTGAACAATGTTTTATTTCCTGCCGCCAAAAAGAAAAAGCAAAAGACGTAATATTCGTCAGACCACTGTGCACCTGGCATAGCGCAGGAAAGTGGTCAGACGAATATTATACTGTGCACCTGGCATAGCGCAGGAAAGTGGTCAGACGAATATTATACTGTGCACCTGGCATAGCGCAGGAAAGTGGTCAGACGAATATTATACTGTGCACTTGGCATAGCGCAGGAAAGTGGTCAGACGAATATTATACTGTGCACCTGGCATAGCGCAGGAAAGTGGTCAGACGAATATTACACTGTGCACTTGGCATAGCGCAGGAAAGTGGTCAGACGAATATTATACTGCGCACTTGGCATAGCGCAGGAAAGTGGTCAGACGAATATTACACTGCGCACCTGGCATAGCGCAGGAAAGTGGTCAGACGAATATTATACCGGAACTTCCTTTCTAATTAAGGAACAAAATCCCTAGCAGCCTATTGTTGATAGGGATTTCGGGCTTTAACTACCTCAGCTTCTTCTTAGCTACTTTTTCGGTCATATCTAAAGCATCGAGTATTTTTTGGGTGTGCT
>JAJRTT010000178.1 GCA_024278155.1 Bacteroidota bacterium
GCCATGATGTTCGACACAAAAGCGATGAAACCTTTGTACCGGTTGAAAATGGGTAACCCGGGGAGTTCTTTTGCTTTCGAAATCGCAAAAAATATTGGTTTCCCAAAACAGGTTTTGAAAAAGGCCGAAAACAAAACCGGGAAAAAACAATTGGATTTTGATGCACAGCTTCAGCAGTTGGAAACAGAAAAAAGGGAATTGGCCAAAAAGCAGCAGAAATATGAAATTGCGGATGATTTCCTGAGCGAAATGATCGATAAATATGAGAAATTACTGAAAGATATAAGGTCCAAAAAAAGCGAAATCATCAGTAATGCGGGAATTGAGGCAGCCCGCTTGTTGAAGTCGTCCAATAAATTGATCGAAAATACGATCAGGGAAATAAAAGAGGCAGGGGCAGAAAAACAGAAGACGAAGATTTTGAGGAAACAATTGGAAGATAAGTCAAAGGAGTTGGAAATGAAAGCCCAAACAGAAAAGAAATCTGTTGCAAAAGTAAAACCCAAGGAATCAAAACCTATAGAGCCTCAAATTTCCAGACCTATTGCAAAAGGGGATACGGTGAAAATACTGGATCAGGGAGTGAGCGGCGAAGTGATCGAAAGAAAAGGGGAAGATGTGATCGTGGAATTCAATTCGGTGAGGTTGCGGACAACCGTTGATAAACTGGAGAAAACCAAAAGTGGAGCGAAACCCGGGATTTCCAGATCGAACAGGAGGGGGCGGCAATTAATGGACCAGCTCAATGACAAAATGGCCAATTTCAAACTTCAGGTGGATGTGCGCGGCAAAAGGGGGGAAGAAGCCATGTCGGAGATCAGACAGTATATCGACGATTGTATTTTGTTGGGCATTTCCGAAGTGAAGGTATTACATGGCAAAGGCTACGGCATCCTACGGCAACTGATACATGATTATTTGAAAACGGTTTCCCAGATTAAATCATTTGGTGATGAACATATTGAGCGGGGCGGGAATGGTATTACCGTAGTGAAATTTCATTAAATGTTAATCATAAGTTGATTTTCAAAAGGATTTGAATATAGTATGCAGTATGCAGTTTGCAAACTGCATACTGCCAACTATTAACACACAGATGCAAAAAATACAATTTCATTATAGTTTTCGTCTTTTAACCTCTGAGAAAAATACTTTTCCATTGGCACTAATTTTGATATGCCCAGCGCTTCAATGTCAGAGTCAGAAGAAAACAGACATATCGTTTTAAATTATCCCAACTTTGACGAGGTAGTAAGCAACTCTTTTATCCTTGTTGACTTTTGGGCAGAGTGGTGCCAGCCTTGTAAGGTTTTGGATCCTGTTCTGTCTGACATAGCGAATGAGTTCGGAGGAAAGTTGAAAATAGGAAAAGTAAACGTGGACGATAACCGGGCCTTGGCAACAAAATACGGAGTGATGAACATCCCAACCCTGATTTTGTTTAAAAACGGAAAAAGGCTCGAACAGATCACGGGCCTTCATCCCAAAGAGCGAATTTTGAGTATAATAAATAAATATCTTTAAGAATGGAATTACAAACGGCAGAATTTGGAAACACGGTAGCCATAGCCATAGCGGTACTGGTTATTGGTTTTATTTTTTATAATTTTTTAAAAACAAGAAAAAGGATGAGTGCCCCGCCTTCGGAGAACGTGAAAATACTTACCGATGACAATTTCAAACAAACAATCAGTACCGGTGTAACGCTCGTTGATTTTTGGGCGCAATGGTGTGCTCCTTGCAGGGTTCAAGGGCCCATCATTGACGAATTGGCCGATGAAATTGGCGACAAGGCCAACATCAGCAAACTTGACATCGACCATAACAAGAAAACAGCCCAAATGCTGGGTATACAAAGTATCCCGACACTGATGCTTTTCAAAAACGGGAAAGTGATCCAGAAATTTGTTGGCGTAAAACCCAAGGGGCAATTATTAAAAGCTGTTACTGCACAATTGTAAAACTTAGGTTTTATTGGATTAACAGATGGACGTTGCATTGTATGTTGTCGAGAAGCAATAGTTGGCAATAGGTAGTTTGCAAATTACATACTGCTTACCGCAAACTTTGATTACTTAGTATTAGTTTAAATCCGTAAACATATAGGATTGGTTATTTCTGATAAAATAGAAAATCATTTATGGAAGAAAATCAAAATAAAAAAGGCAAGTTATTTGGTAAAATCCCATACTTGACTGTAATTGGGGTTGTAGTGGGAATAATTGGTGGATATTTATATTATTCACAGATTGGTTGCAATTCCGGGACTTGTGCCATAACTTCCAATCCGTACATGAGCATGGGCTGGGGAGGCGCAATGGGATACCTCGTTTTTGATATGTTCAACGGGAAGAAAAAGGACAAAAAGGAAAATTCTTAATCAGGGAAAATTTCCTTGACAACAAAATAACAATTGACGCTTATCCCTTTTCCAACAACTCCTTCTGTGCTTTCGTTAGTTTCGAAATCACCAAATCATAAGAATCATCTACCCAGGAATAAACCAATGGATCGTCCAATAATTCATCCGGGCTAACTGTGTTCCAGTGCTTTTTGCTCATATGGTATCCGGGCTTCACGGCTGGATAATGTTCGCGGAGTTCAATTGCTTTGTGAGGTTCGCACTTCAGGTTGATACTGAAATCGCTATCCGTGGGCATCAGGGCAAATATTTTTCCCACGACCTTGAAAACAAGTATGGTTTCATCAAATGGAAAACCTTCGGTCACCCCTTTTTTTGACAGGCAATAATTCCTTAGTTCTTCAATGTTCATGGTTTTTTTGAGGGCTAATTTAACAAATATAGTTTTTCGGGGTTTGTTTTTTTTTCAATTGGGTTTGTAGTTTGTTTTTTAAAGTACATTTGTGCCCCGTTTTTAGGTCGAAAAAAGTCAATTCTTTTAAAAATGAGTTGATAAAAAAAATTGATATTAATATTTATTTAGACTAATTTTGCATTAAATTGGGGAATGTTTTTTTTAGTTTATCAGGTTATATGTTTTGTTGAACCCGTTTTTCCGTTCTTTAGAGCCCATTCAACAAAACCCGGATTTCAGTTTGATTAGTCACATTTAAGCAACCAAAAAACAAATTTTATGGGTCTGAAACAAAAAACAGCCGATCTCAAAAAGCGTATGCGCGAAGCGGTAAAAGGTGGTGGGACGAAAGCTATTGAGAAACAGAAAGCAATTGGTAAAAAGACTGCCCGCGAAAGGATACTTGCAATCCTTGATCCCAAGTCGTTTCACGAATACGATATGTTTGTAAAACATGCAGGGACCGATTTCAACATGGACAAAAAGTTCCTGCCAGGTGATGGTGTTATTACCGGAACGGGCACTATCAGCGGCCATCCCGTATGTATATATGCACAGGATTTTACAGTGGCCGGGGGTTCGCTTGGATGGGCACATGCCAAAAAGATAACCAAGATCATGGATCACGCCATGAAATTGAAAATCCCGATTATCGGGATCAACGATTCAGGCGGAGCCCGTATCCAGGAAGGGGTGAATGCACTGGCTGGTTACGGTGAAATTTTTTATCGGAATACCCAGGCATCGGGTGTAATCCCGCAAATTTCGGTCATTCTCGGGCCTTGTGCCGGAGGTGCGGTTTATTCGCCTGCACTTACCGATTTTGTTTTTGTGGTGGACGGCGTTTCAAAAATGTTCATTACCGGTCCCGAAGTCATCAAAACGGTTTTGGGCGAGGAAATCTCCATGGAAGACCTTGGTGGGGCAAAAGTTCATTGTGAAACTACCGGCAATGCACATTTCTATGCCAAGGACGAAGAAGAGTGTTTTTATCAGATCAAGGAACTGGTAAGCTTTATCCCCTGGAACAATGAGATTAAGGCAACCCCTTATCCAAAAAAATCGCCCAAAACAAAAAAATACAATATCCCGGATATAATTCCTGCCGATCCTCGTCAACCTTATGATGTAAGGCATATTATTAAAGCGATTACCGATGATTCCGAGTTTTTTGAAATCCAGGAACTGTTTGCTGCCAATATTGTAATTGGCTTTGGGCGTATCTCAGGTCAAACTGTTGGCTTTGTGGCCAATCAGCCACTGGTACTTGCCGGTGTCCTTGATGTGGATTCATCCGATAAGGGGGCACGTTTTATCCGCTATTGCGATTCGTTCAACATTCCCCTTGTTACCTTGGTTGACCTTCCGGGATATTTACCTGGAGTTGATCAGGAACATGCAGGTGTTATCCGTCACGGGGCCAAATTGCTGTATGCTTATTCTGAGGCCACAGTTCCAAAGATTACTGTTATCATGCGGAAAGCTTACGGTGGTGGTTATATTGCAATGTGTTCGGCCCATTTGCGCGCTGACTTTGTGTGTGCCTGGCCAACGGCCGAGATTGCCGTTATGGGTCCCGAAGGTGCGGCAAACATTATTTTCAGGAATGAAATCAAGAATGCCGAAGACCCTGACGATATGCGTAAACAAAAGGTGAAGGAGTACAAGAACAAATTCGCCAACCCTTATGTGGCTGCTGCTTATGGATATGTTGATGCGGTTATCGAACCCTTTGAAACCAGGAAGTTTATCGTGCATGCCCTTGAAGTTTCCGATCATAAGGATATTATCGGGCCCAAAAAGAAGCATGGTATTCCTCCGTTTTAAAATCTGGAAGATTGGATTTTTAATTGATTTGTTTATTCTAACTTTTTTTTATGGAAACTATAAAAGAGAAACCTGTGGAAACAAAACGACATTCATATAAAAGTTTACTCGTTGAGAATATAAAATACCGTACCCATCTTACCAAGAAGTACATAAACCGGACACTATATAAGCCTGTTGACGAAAAGATGGTCTGTGTTTTTATCCCCGGTACGATAAAGAAAATATTTGTGAAAAAAGGGAGAAAGGTAAAAGAAGGCGATCGTTTGCTTGTTTTTGAAGCAATGAAAATGAACAACGATATCCTGTCGCCAATTGATGGGGTTGTTGAGAGCGTGAACGTGAAGGTTGGCGATAAAGTGACCAAGCAGCAGGTAATAATCGAGTTAAAATAGATATTTACTAATAAAGTATTGGAATGAAGTTGAAGTTTTTATCATCTCTATTGGGATTGCTGATTGTTTCCTCTATAAGTTTTGCCCAAAATGATAGCATTGTTGCCGATAATGCCGAACCTGCTTATTTGTGTGGTACTGTTGAAAGAAGTGCTTTGCAGACCGGCGATTTTGGGGATTTGTTTTTTGAGGAATACGCAAATTACAAACCCGACCAGGATATTTTGAATAAGTTGAAGAAGGATTTGTTTTCGCATACACTTACAGTTGTTTTGGGGACATGGTGCCAAGATAGCCAGGAACAAGTCCCACGAATGTACAAGGTTTTGGATAAAATGGATTATAACACTTCTTTGATCCGGCTTATATGCGTAGATAAAGAAAAAACCGGATGTGATACCGATGTTTCCGGTTTGAATATTGAAAGGGTTCCGACTTTTATTTTTTATGAAGATGGAAATGAGGTTGGCAGGATTGTTGAAACACCGGAACATACCCTTGAAAAGGACATGTTGAAAATTCTTTCCAAATAACTTTCCCCATCGCTGAATTCTCAAAAATACCTCAAAAGAAGATTGGACAATGAAAATTTTTACTACCGTTGATGAAATAAAACCCCATCTTAAAACAATAAGGGACGAGGGCAAAACGATTGGTTTTGTCCCAACAATGGGCGCACTTCATGAAGGGCATTTGTCACTCATCAGGGAAGCCCAACAGGATTCCGATTATGTGGTAGCAAGTATTTTTGTGAACCCAGAACAATTCAATAACAAGGAAGACCTTGAAAAATACCCCCGTACAAAAAAAACGGATATTGCCAAGCTTGAAGAAGCGGAATGTGACGTTTTGTTTTATCCTTCTGCTGAGGAAATTTACCCAACGGAAGATGAAACCGTATTTGAATTTGGGAACCTCGACAAAGTAATGGAGGGGAAGTTCCGACCGGGTCATTTTCAGGGCGTTGCAAAAGTTGTGAAGAGGTTGTTTGATATTGTTGGACCGCAAAAGGCTTTCTTTGGGATGAAGGATTATCAACAAATGGTTATCATCCATAAACTTACCAAAGATCACAATCTGCCTGTGGAGATTGTCCCCTGCCCAATTGTCAGGGAGGAAAACCAATTGGCCATGAGTTCCCGCAACGAAAGGCTTACAGAGCAACAAAGGAAGGAAGCCGCATTGATTTACAAGACTTTGAAAATGGTGAAAATCCAATCGGGGTTTATGCCTATTTTGGAAATGAAGGATACCGTTGAACGAAAGATCAACAAGAGCAAAATGATGCAACTCGAGTATTTTGAGATAGTGGATATGTATTCCCTTAAAATACTGAATGCCTGGGCCGAAAGCAACAATATTATAGCCTGTATTGCAGTTAATGTTGGGGACGTGAGGTTAATAGACAATATGATATTATTTTCGTAATTTTGCCGCACTATGCAAATAGAAGTACTAAAATCGAAGATACACAAGGCCACCATCACGCAATCCGACCTTAATTACATCGGAAGCATTGCGATAGACGAGGATTTGATGGATGCGGCCAACCTCATCGAGAATGAGCGGGTGCACATATACAATATCACGAATGGGGAGCGGCTTGATACATATGTAATACTTGGTGAGAGGGGCTCCGGGATTATTTCCCTGAACGGTGCCGCAGCCCGAAAAGTGGCCATAGGGGATAAGATAATCATTGTTTCTTACGCTTCCATGGATTTTGAAAAAGCCAAACAATTTAAACCCATCATCATTTTTCCTGATGATGATAACAAACTGAGATAATTTTTGAAAAAGAAACTCTTAAACTTTTTTAAAGTAGGATTTTTTTTGGGGCTGGGTATTTTTCTTATCTGGCTCTTTTTGCATAATCTTACTGCCAATGAAAGAAAGGAGATATTGGATTCGTTTACCGGGGCAAATTATTGGTGGATAGTTGCTTCGGTTTTCCTTGCCCTGCTAAGCCATATCAGCCGTACTGTCCGATGGTCGATGCTGCTGGAGACCATGGGCTACGAACCCCGGTTCAAGAATTCCTTTTTGGCCGTCATGATCGGTTATTTTGCAAATCTTGCCCTGCCAAGGCTTGGCGAGGTCAGCCGTTGCGGTATCCTGACGAAATATGAAAAAATCCCCTTGCAAAAATCATTCGGTACCGTTGTGACCGAAAGGGCCGTGGATTTATTGAGCCTTTTTATCGCCTTCCTCATTACCTTTGCCTTGCACCTCGACAAACTGAACATCTTCAAAAAAACGAAAATTTATAAGAGGGCTGTTGAAAGGTACGATAGTATTGACAATCCCGTTTGGTTTTATGTAACCGGTTTCCTGGTTTTGGTTATTCTGGCCGTTTTGCTTTATTTTATTGGGAAGAAAATTTCAAATACAAACTTCTACAAAAAGCTACAAGGAATTGTCCTTGGTTTTTACGAGGGGATAAAATCATTGATGAAGATCAAAAGGCCATTTTGGTTTATATTTCATTCGGTGTTTATATGGTGTATGTACCTCGGGATGACATGGCTCGTGTTTTTCAGTCTCCCTGAAACAAGTCATTTGGGCCTGGATGTGGCATTGGCAGTTATGGTATTTGGTTCTGTCGGGATAATAATTATCCAGGGCGGAATTGGTATTTATCCATGGATTGTTGCGGAAATACTGGCTTTGTTCGCAATTTCCCAGACCACCGGATATGCTATGGGCTGGTTGTTGTGGACAGGTCAAACCCTGATGATTATTATTGCCGGGATTGTTTCGATGATCCTTCTTCCAATTTTAAATCGCGGTACTTATGAAAAATCTTGATTTTATCGAAAAGAAAATCCTTGATAGGAAAACCCTTACTTCGCTCCTTGCCGTTTGGAAATTCAAAGGGAAAAAAGTGGTTTTCACAAATGGGTGTTTCGATATTTTGCACCTTGGGCATATTGATTATTTGTCGAAGGCAAAAGACCTTGGGGATATACTTTTAATTGGCTTAAATTCGGATTCTTCGGTAAGTAGGTTGAAAGGGGAGGGCCGCCCGGTGGTAAATGAAAAGGCACGGGCAAACCTGCTTGCTTCCCTGTTTTTTGTTGATGCGATTGTCCTTTTTGACGAAGATACTCCTTACGAATTGATAAGAACCGTGCAGCCGTCCATTTTGGTGAAAGGCAGCGATTATAAGGAAGAAGATATTGTGGGTTATGATATTGTGAAAGCCAATGGGGGAAGTATAAAAACCCTGGATTTTTTGGAAGGGTATTCCACGAGTTCAATTATTGAAAAACTGAAAAATGGCTAAAACGAAGACTACTTTTTTCTGTCAGAATTGCGGTGCCCAATCGGCAAGATGGATTGGAAATTGTCCATCCTGTGGTGAATGGAACACCTATGTGGAAGAAGTTGTAAAAAAGGAAAGCGGGAAAAATCAATCACCTGTGAGAAAAGCAGCGGCCTCCTTGCCGAAAAGGATCGACGAAATCAAGCAAGGTTCCGAAGTGCGTATTCATACAAACAATACAGAATTGGACAGGGTCCTGGGCGGTGGGCTTGTACTTGGATCCCTTGTACTGATAGGAGGGGAGCCGGGAATCGGGAAATCCACTTTAATGCTCCAGGTGGCCTTGAATTTTAAGAACCTGAAGGTGCTTTATGTTACGGGCGAGGAGAGCGAACAGCAAATAAAAATGCGATCGGAAAGGGTAGGTTCCATGAACCCGGATTGCTATATTTTGACGGAAACCCATACACAAAGTATTTTTCAACATATCGAAAACCTGACACCCGGGTTGGTCGTTATTGATTCCATACAGACATTGCACACGGATATTATTGAATCGTCTGCCGGAAGTATTTCCCAGATAAGGGAATGTGCCGCCGAGTTCCAGAAGTTTTCAAAACTTACGGATGTACCGGTTATCCTGATTGGCCATATTACTAAGGATGGAGGCCTTGCCGGACCGAAAATCCTGGAACATATGGTGGACACGGTGCTCCATTTTGAAGGGGAGCGCAACTATGGTTACCGGATTTTGCGGGCGGTGAAAAACCGTTTTGGATCCACATCCGAGTTGGGGATATTTGAAATGCAAAGCAATGGGTTGCGTGAAGTGGCGAACCCCTCTGAAATCCTTTTGTCACATCGTGAAGACAGTTTGAGCGGAATTGCTATCGCCGCTATGGTAGAGGGGATGCGGCCCATGATGATAGAAACCCAGGCATTAGTGAGTTCTGCAGCTTATGGAACGCCTCAGCGTTCTTCCACCGGTTTTGATGCCCGCCGGTTGAATATGTTGTTGGCTGTTTTGGAAAAAAGGAGCGGTTTCAGAATGGGCACAAAAGATGTGTTTTTAAATATTGCCGGGGGAATCCGTGTGGACGATCCGGCCATTGATTTGGCTGTCGTTGCCTCAATCCTATCCTCTTCCGAAGATATTTCAATTGATCAGAATGTATGCTTTGCGGGAGAAGTTGGCTTGTCAGGTGAAATACGCTCTGTAAACCGCATTGAACAGCGCATTGCCGAAGCCGATAAACTAGGGTTCGAGAAAATATTCATCTCCAAATATTCCCTCAAAGGGATCGACCTGAAAAAACTCAATATCGAAGTAATCCCCGTGGGGAAAATCGAAGAGGTGCTTGGGAGGTTGTTTGGTTAGTATAAAAACCCAAAAAGCCAGAGTGGGATTTTATTGAAAATCCCAACCTCAATATTATCCACTGCAAGGAATGCATTTTCGGTTTCCCTGATTTGATCATTGCTTTTATTTTTCCCTCCAACTTCTATAGTGTATTTATAGTTCAGCATAAAATCCCCTGTTTCAGGAAAAGTCACATCGCTTGTGCTGGCCAATTGGCTATAAAAGAAAATTTCGCGTATTGTCCCTTTATTGATTTGATAAGGTTCAAGTGCAAAAGCAAGGTTGGTGTTTGAAATATAAATCTTTTCAGGTTTTCGTAATATTTTTTCACCAGATGCTTCCCTTCTCAGGCTCCTTATTAGCTCGCCTTTTTCAAGATAGGTCATATACTTTAATAGTGTTCTTTGATCGGTGATCCCTATCTTTTTCCCCAAAGCCGTTAGGTTTGGTGTATAAGGTGCTGAACTTGTAATTACTGACAGGAGTTTTTTCATCTTTTGGACACTCAAATATGGGATTTCTATAACGGCCGGAATATCAGATTCCATTATTACGGTAATTATATTTTTTATGCGCTCATAGTATTTCTCCTTATCTTGATTGTAAAAGGCAAAATATCCATATTTGAGATAGTTATGGAAATTGGGCAAAATCAGGGTTTTTGAACTAATCTCCCTTGCAAGTGATGAATGCTGGTTTAGGACATCATCCAGGCTTAATTCTACGTGTTTAAGAATTTTATTAAACTCCAGGTACTCCCTGAACGAGAGGCCGGGTAAAAAATATGGACTTGTCCGTCTGCTCAGGTCACCAACCCCTTTTTTGAGCTGTATTATGGATGAACCTGAATATATAACCTTTAGTTTAGGGTAGCGGTCATGCATGGCTTTTACTTCACCAGACCAATCCGCTTTTTCATGTTTGGGCAGATATTTATGTACTTCGTCGATAAAAACATGACGGCCACCAAATTTCACAAAACGATCAACGGTATCGATCATGCTGTGGGAATAAAAGTAAGGGTCATCTGCCGAAAAATATAAAACAGAGTTATCGTTGCTTTTGTAATTCGACTTTATGTATTGTAACATCATAGTTGTTTTCCCGACCCCACGTGCACCAGTAATTTCAATCAAGCGGGAATCCCAGTTTATTTTATTGAATAAAGATCTTTTGAAATTTAAGGAGATACCTTCAAGTAACCTGTTGTGTATTTCGTATAGTATTTCCATCATTATTGGAATTTTGGCATTCGTGATCTTTTTGCAAAGATAATATAAATGTAATGGATTACAAGATAAAAGTAAATATAAATGTAATAGATTACATAAATAAATGAATAATATCGTAATGTAATACTAAATGTAATAAATATTGAAATAGCTGATTTCGCTAAATGTTGATTGGATATTAAGATATCTACAATTCGATTTTAGAAAAAATTCAAAACTTCAATATTTTCCTTGAAATACTGCTTGAACCACTCCATAACCTGATAATGTATATTTCGGGTTTATACCCGGAAATATCCAGTAAATACTGATTGCTGTTGTCTTTGTTCAAATCCCCCCAAACGGATGAACCATTTTTTACTCCCTGAATTAAAGTTGTAATTTCTGTAAAACTTTGATTTCCGTTATTTTTATAGATAAATGAATGGGCTCTCCGTCAATTGTTCCTGATAAGAAAATATCGGGGTAATTGGATTAAAACAAAAATAACAAATGGGTATTTTTTCACAAGATTTCAGCTAAACTTATTTTACATGTTCCTGATATTCCTTGTTCCGTTCCACAAAAAGCTGTACGGCAGAACATGTCGGGACAATCTTTTTATTGTTTGAAACGGCATAGTCGAGACCTTCACGGATAATTTCCATGGCCAGTCCCCTTCCCCTTAATTCGGGCGGAACGTAAGTGTGGTAAAAAACCATGCTGTCTTCATCCTGTACCAGATATTCCAAACGGCATTCAAGCCCATCGACTATTTTGAAGAATTTATTGTTTTCGTGCTGAATTGAATTGCTCATTGTTATAAGGTTTGAATAGTGAGTTCAGTCTGAAAAGGTACGAAGTGCCTTATCTGTGTGATTTTTGTATCTGAATATCAGTATATTAAATTTGAACATTCGTGCATTCGCCGCTTTTTAGACCCGACTCACTAGTGAAACATACTTGGTTTAAATTTGTTTTACGGGATAACAAAATCAAAATCATCCTGAAGCTGCTGTGCCGAGAATTCTTCAATAGTTACCTTGTTCATGTAAACAGTTTCCAAAGGGCGCCAAAGGGTATCTACTTCGACCTGGGAAATTTCGAAAACCACATCCATCCCGGAAAAAACAAATCCAAAAACCGAATATTTTCCATCAAGGAGATCTTCTTCTCCATCGGGATCGGAAACGATGTAATATTGTGAACCGTTCGAATCCCTGTCAGGGTTTATCGCATCCGACATACGGGCTGCCCCCACCGCACCATAAACATGGTTTAGCCCCGGGATAATTTCAGCGGGAAGCGTATAGCCGGGCCCGCCATAGCCATCGCCCTGTGGATCGCCCCCCTGGATAACAAAATCGTAAACCACACGGTGAAAAGTAAGGCTGTCATAAAATCCTTCTTCTGTAAGGCCCAGGAAATTTTGGCGGTGCAAAACCGTTTGGGCATACAGCCAAATACGGAAATCCCCAAAACCGGTCTCCACTTTTATCGTTGGGTAAACCATGCTGACATGGATGGTGTCCGACATGGATGATTCACATTTCTCTACCTTCACCCAGTATGTCCCGACCGTATCAATGGTGATGGTTTGTGTGGTTTCTCCGGTTGACCAAAGATAGGTGGCGCCCGGATTGCCCGCATCAGTGACAAAGCTATCACCATAGGTTAAAACTCTATCTTCTCCAATATTAACAGAGGAAACCCCATCACAGGTTTCTGTTTCTTCCTTTTTGCAGGAAATTATTATAAATGTGATTGTCAATAGCAATAATAATCCGTTTCGTAAAGTTTTCATAATATTTGATTTAATTAGAGTTTTTTTCTTAAAAACCCTGTTGATAAATTATACCAATTTTGGGGCTCGTGCTTCATCATCCAAAACATTAATTTGGTAAAAAACCACGGGTATTCCCTGAACAATCTAAAAATAGCCCCTGATTCCACTGTATATCTTGCATCCAGTTTATTCCTGATCTTAAATAGCTCATCGGTGGACAAATGCCTGGTTTTCACATTGGCCGCATAATGGTTGTATTTCGAGTAATCATCAATATTGGTGACAAGCCCCTCTTTCAATAGTTCATCCCGAAGTTCGGTTTTCAAATGAGGCGTAAGGATATTGAACAATTGGATATCGACCCCGATTTTTTTTGCATAATCAAAATTCCTTATGAGGTCTTCCTTTCTGTCATCGGGATTTCCAAAAATGAAACCTCCCACGACCAGTATTTTGTTTTCCTTGAGTTGCTTCACCACAATTTCTGTATCAGTCGTCGTGAGCTGGTTGCTTTTGTGCATGAATTCCAGGTTGTCGTCCGAAGCGTTTTCAATACCAAGAAAAACGATTTTTGTCCCGGCACGGGCCATTGCTGGCGCCAGGTCCGGGTTTCTGCGAAATCCCCTCACATTGGCCTGCACGGCAAAAGTCATGTTCAGTTTTGCCCGGGTTATTTCGTTGCTGAGTTCCACAAGCCTTTTAGGGTCTATGGTGATATTGTCATCGGTGATAAAAATGGCTTCGGTGCCATGTCGTTTGGTATCTTCCAAATCCATGATAATCCTATCGATGGAAAACTTTCGGAAAGATTTACCATACATGTTCCGGATGCTGCAAAAATTGCAACTATACACACAGCCCCTTGAGGTTTCGATCACATCTCCCGGTTTGCCAAGGATATGAAAACCTTTCTGGAATATCCGTGCACTTCTCAAAGGGATCCTTATATCTTCCACGTCCAGGAGTTTCTCAGGTCGGGGGTTGTCGAAAACATTTCCATTGGATTTATAGGTAATGCCAGGGACTTTTGTGAAATCATGGCCATTGTTCAAGGCTTTTATCAATTCATTAAAAGGGACTTCCCCTTCGCCGTTGATCAGGAAATCGAAATAATCCATGTCATTTCCCAAAACGATATTTTCGCTATCGGCTGTGGCATGGTAACCACCAAGGATATTGATTGCATTGGGCAAAAGTTTCCTGGTGAGTTTGGCCAGGCCAAGGGCGGTCTGGTATTGAAAGCTCATGGAAGTGAAACCCACCACATCGGGCCGGTAATCCTCAAGTATCTTTTGCAGGGCTTTTTTGGGGTTCCTGTCCTTTACAACGAGGTCGGCAATTTTGATTTCGGCCAATCCTTCGTCAAGGTTGGCCGCGAGTGAGGCGAGATTGAGACTGGGTATTTTTGTCAGGCGGTTGAAGCCCATTACCGTTCTAGGATTTCCAACAAGTAATATGCGCATGTGTAGATTTTAATTTTTTCCAAAAATAGGGAAATTTGAAAAACCACAGGACATCTGATATTTAAAACTTGTTTTTTCGTTCGGTCGGGAAACCATATGTCGATGCCGTTCAATATTTGTGTTTTTAATTTTCATAAGTATATTTGATTGTTTTGCGGGATTTTGTGTCATTGCTTTTTTGTGGCAATTATAGAATCCTTAACTTTGCGAAAAATTATTCCTCAATGAAAACAATCATCTGGATCACAGCCATCATCATTATTTTGGCCATCGTTTATTTTTTGGGGCCAAAACCCGCCAAACCAAACTTGAACGCAAAAATAAACGAAAACACCACTTCTGATTTAGTGAAGCTCGAACAGGAAATCATCCAATCGGAAAAGGCCACGCCCAACCTGAAAGAGGACAACGAGGCAAGGATAATCTGGGCCGATCCCGAAAAGAAAGAAAAAACGGAATTCGTTGTGGTTTACCTTCATGGGTTTTCGGCAAGCTTCAAGGAAGGTTTTCCGGTAAACGAGGATTTTGCAAAGAGATACGCTTGCAATATGTATGGTGCAAGGTTGTTCGGCCATGGACTAAGCGATAAAGAAGCCCTGGTAAACCTCACCCCTGAAAACTATTTGGAAACGGCCAAACATGCCGTGGCCATTGGAAAACAACTGGGCGGAAAGGTCATCCTGATGAGTACATCGACCGGCGGGACTCTTTCGTTGGCCATTGCTGCCGAAAACCCCTGGATATATTCCCTGATCCTCTATTCGCCCAATATTGATGTGGCGGACAAGTCGGCCAATATATTTTCCAAGCCCTGGGGGATGCAGATTGCAAGGTTGATAAAAGGGAAGTACAACGAATATGACGATCCGCCCGAAGTGCAAAAGTATTGGCAGTCGAAATACAGGCTGGAAGCGGTACAGGCAATGAAAGGCCTCGTGGACGCAACCATGACCGAAGAAACGTTCAAAAAAGTAAAGCAGCCTTTGTTCCTTGGCTATTATTACAAAAACGAAAACGAAAAAGACCCCACCGTTTCCGTTGACCGCATGATGGAAATGTTCGACCAGGTCTCGACCCCGGAAAACGAAAAATGGAAAACAGCCTTCCCCAATGCAGGTGTCCATCCCATCCCTTCCGGCATTCTTTCAAAAGATGTTAAATCCGTTGAAGAAAAAACCTTTGAATTTGCCGAGGAGGTTTTGGGGATGAAGAGGGTTGATCAGTAATGGATTGTCCATCGAAGTTTTGTCGATAAATTAAACGAATTGTATTTTGAAATGTATTGAAAGTGCAATTTGATTAATCATCGGTATTATTCAAAATCCTTAAACTTGATCTTCGTAATGATCCGAAGTCCATTTCGGGCTATTAATTCGGTTTTTGGCCTGGCCACAATTCCTTCGGCCATAAAATCGCCCCAAACAGAATTGAAGCCGTTTTTTGTTTTATTGACCATTTCACGTAGCGTGCCTTCCCCAATAATCGGAACCACATCCAAACCAAATTTTTTGGCAATGTCTTCAACATCTTCCCGCTTTAGCCACCATTCGCCAATACGGATGTCGAACAAAACAAAGCTTTGGTCTTTACGGTAATTGCCGCCGCCTTTTTGGATCTTGGGACCGTAACCTTCGCCGTACATACAAACTTCGGCATCGTTGAACAGCTCTTTGAATGTTTCTATTTGAGGGAGGAAGATTTCGTTCAGTTTATTTTCAAGCGATGCCGGGATTTGGGCCTTATCGGTTTTGCCCCCAAGAGTTATTTGCCCGTTTTCAAACATTACACGGATGTTTGTCCCATCCACCTTTTCGGTAAAAACCCAGATGTTATGTTGCAGGTAATCCAGTTCGGGCGTGGCAAATTGCCCAATGAGCAAGGATTTGTAATTCGTTTCCGGGTCCCTTGCATATACGGTGGGTATTTTGTGGTATGTTTTCATGTTTTTGTTTTTTTGAAATAATTGAGCAGCAAAGTCAAATTAAAACCATGTAAAAGCAAGCTTATTTAAATGGGTTTATTATCCTGGGTTTGTTTTCGATCAATTGGTTGTGTTGCAGGTCTTCGGTATAGAGAATTGTACAATTCACTTCCAAAGCGGACGAAATTAGTAAAGAATCATAAAATGAATACATGTATTTGTTGGCAATATCACATGCTTTTTTAATGGTATCTGTGGAATTAACAACCATTTGATTGTGCGCTGTGCTTTCATTGATGGCCGTTATTATTTCATTCCAATTGAGTTTGAATTTTTTGGAAAGGACATTTGAGAATTCCTGGACTACTTGCGTACTAATAAAATTTGTTCCTGACATGGCAATTTTTTCAGCAGCTTTTTGTTTTCCGGTTCTGTTACCGAATATCCATAAATAAGGATGTTTGTATCAATAAAAGCCCTATCTTTCATTAGCTTCTTCTCTGTTAAATTTAAAGTTTTTGGTATCTAATTGAATTGCTGTAAAGTTTTTGTTGGTATGGCTGTCTTTTCCCCTTTTTTTTTAACCTGTATTTAAAAATTAAATACTCATAAAAGTTTTCCAGTTCTTTCCTTGCTTTGTCCGTGAGGGAGTTCAAGTTGATAAATGCGCTGTATTCCATGATTGCAGAATTTGAAATCAAAGGTAATAATTTTTTGGAAATACTTGATACAATTAAAAATCCATTTCCACCACCAATGGACAATGATCGGAGTGCATGGCATCGGGTAATATCAAAGCCCTTGTCATTTTGCTTTCCATCGGTCTTGATACCATATGATAGTCAATGCGCCAACCGAGGTTTTTCGCACGGGCATTGGCACGGTAGCTCCACCATGTGTAATTATGCGGTTCATCGTTGAAATGGCGGAATGAATCGATAAAGCCGGAACCTATGAATCCTGAAATCCATTCCCTTTCTTCCGGTAGGAAGCCCGAGTTCTTTGCGTTGCGGACTGGGTCGTGAATATCAATGGGCTTGTGGCAGATATTATAATCACCCGAAATTATGAGCTTGGGCCTTTCCTTTTTCAGTTGGTTGATGTAATTTTGGAAATCTTCCAGCCACTGCATTTTGAAAGCCTGCCGCAAATCACCGCTGGAACCCGAAGGATGGTAAACACTGATTACCGAAACATCGCCATAATCTGCCCGGATA
>JAJRTT010000179.1 GCA_024278155.1 Bacteroidota bacterium
CCGGCCGCAGTTGAAACCACCCCGTCAATCCCGCTTGTCCCACGGTTCGAGAAGTAGTTCAGCTTTTTGAAAGGTTTGAACAGTTGCACATAACGAACCGGTGTGCTATTGCTCAATTGAAGGTCACTTGCTTCAGGGATATGTTTCAAGAGGGTTTCAAAAACCTTTAAATCGGAATAGTCTATCGTGTTTAAATAATCCCGGTGTCTTTGCTCGGAACGTCTGTTCCTGCTTTCCCAAAGGCTTTGGAAGCCACTACTTACCGCTTTTACTTCAGGAAGTAATTGTGCGAAGAAATCCATTGGACTTAAAGGAATGCTTTTGGTCAGGCATTGGTATGTGTCCATGTTTGTTTCCACGGGATCGATGTGCCAATGATGGACAGGTTTGTTCGTCCGGATGAATTGTTTCACCATTTTTGAAATAACATGACCGCCAAAAGTAATAAGCAATTCAGGCTGAAAATTGGTTTTCTCATTTTCAGAAATGGTCGAAACCACTTTATCGATACACGGACAGGCACAATCTTCACTTTTTAGGTTTGAAGTGGTTTCGGTCAAAAGCACAACGGAACCGTCTTTTGTGATTTTCCCAAGGACCCTGCATAACCCGGGATTTGGTTTCATCATTCCGGCCAACATTAACTTCTTGGATGAACTGTTCCATACTTTTGCCAGGGAAGCCAATTCAGTCTTGCCAATGGATTTGATTTCCTGATTCGGGTCAACAATATCAATACCCCAATTCTCATTTTCCACTTGATTATAAATAGGTTCCGCAAAAGGGAGATTGATATGGACCGGGCCGGAATCAGGGGAAACCGTAAGGTTGATGGCTTCATTTATCGTTTGTGCTGTTTTATTTAATTCATCAACGGTATTTATCTCCGAAGGGAGTTCGTGGCTTTTTTTCACATAATTTGCATACACGTTTTTTTGCCTTATGGTCTGTCCATCACCCATATCGATCATTTCCGCAGGACGGTCGGCGGTAAGTATCAACAAAGGTGTTTTCTGGTAATAAGCCTCGGCAATGGCCGGTGCATAATTGAGGGCCGCACTTCCCGAAGTGCAGGCAATGGCAACTGTCTTTCCGGTTTGCTGTGCAATTCCCAGGGCAAAGAAAGCCGCGCTCCGTTCGTCAACAATGCTTATTGCTTCGATATCAGGATGGTTGGCAAAAGCAATTATTATGGGTGCATTTCGCGAACCGGGTGAAATTACAATATGCTTCAAGCCTTTTTTTACAAAGATTTCGGCCAGGATTGCGATGCTTTTTTTGTCGGATGTCATGTTTATGTAATACTCGTCCGATGACTTTGGTCAACGGATGATTTTCGGTGAGACAAAGGTCGTGAAAAAACCATTAAAACCGATAGTGCAATTTACTTTAAAACAAATCCTTCAAATCCCAATTTTGCCCGGGCACATAATGCAAGCCCCCTTTTTCAATCGCAAGGGGCGACTCAAAATTATTGGCATAAAGTTGCCCGGTGCCCAATCCTTGCGGCATTTTGTTCCCAAGGGTATAAGTCCATTGGGCAATGGCATTGAGGCCGATATTGGATTCCAGGGCGGAAGTTATCCACCAACCCATGTTATTGTCCCCGGCAAGTTCAATCCATTCCTCAGATTGCCCAAAACCTCCAAGCAAACCGGGTTTTAGAATTATGTACTGCGGTTTTATTGTCTCCAATAATTTTCTCTTGTTGGCCTTTGGTTCAATGCCTATTAGTTCTTCGTCCAATGCAATGGACAAAGGGCTGGTTTCACAGAGTTTGGCCATTTCTTCCCATTGGCCCTGCTTTATGGGCTGCTCAATGGAATGTAAATTATGCCCTGAAAGTATTTTAAGTTTATCAAGTGCATTCTTTTTGGAAAAAGCACCATTGGCATCCACACGGATTTCAATGTCATTTTCGGAAAACTCATTCCGGATTGACTTTATCAAAGTGATTTCTTCGTCAAAACCAATTGCCCCTATTTTCAGTTTGATACATGAGAAACCGGATTCTATTTTTTCAACGATCTGTTTCCGCATGAAATCAAACTTGCCCATCCAAACCAATCCATTGATTTCGATGGAATCTGTTCCTTTGGTAAAACCGGATGGGAACAAAACCCGCTTCCCGTTTTTTTCCAAATCGATCAAAGCTGTTTCCAATCCAAAGCGGATGGCCGGGAAATCAATCAATCCTTTTTCAAGATAGAATCGATAGTCATTGATGTTCTGGCAAATCTCGTTTAACTTGTTTTCGGTTTTATTCGGATCGTCAATGCTAAGCCCCGGCAATATCCCAGCTTCACCGATTCCATGAACATTTGGGTTTTCTTCATCACGGACAACGATGAACCATGAAATCTTTGAAGTCAAAACCCCTCGCGAGGTCCCGGCAGGCCGCTTGAGTTGAAGCTTATGCTTTTTAAAGGTAGCTTTTAAATTATACTTGCACATATTTATGCAAAGATATGGAAAGTTAATCATAACACCGTCATTGCGAGCGCAACGCAGTAGAGCGAGGGAATCTGTTGGCTCTGAAAACCTGTCCAAGACTGCCAACAGATTGCCACGCTCCAACGCCTTATTCCACCACACTTGCTCGCAATGACGTGAAATTTGTTAGTTTTTAGAATAGCCCAAAACCACCTTCTCAAGGTTATCGATCACTTTCTTGTTTACTTTTCTGGGGTTTTTGGTTTTGAACTCCTTTAAAGCATTCAGGGCCATAGTTCCTGTTTCGATCAGACCTGAAGGGTTTCTGTCATGTTCATAACTGCCAATGCACCATTCGAGTTTTGCGCTCAGCTCTTTGTACCTGTCCAATTTCAATTTCCCAAAAACCGCAACGGCCTCTTTACAACTTCTTACCAATTTTTCATTCATCTTAATCATCGTTTCCTGTTTTGAATTGTTATTAATTCATTTTTGAATTTTTAAGCCGGCGAAAGTAAATCATTTCCGTTTAGGTAAAACTTAATTAATTGTTAAATTCCCTTTTGTGGATAAATCCCTAAAAGTTTATTTACACATCGATTAATTACATTCCTACCTTTGCCATGCTTTAAGAATTGTAATCCTAAAAAAACTTCAATAATGATTCATTTTTTCCCTTCCGGCAACAAAGCGGTTTATGCAGTTGAATCGACCGACAAACTTAGTTTACAGGATATTGACAAACTCAATTGGCTTTTCGGTGGTGCGAAGTACTCGAACAAAGAACGCCTTGATGGTTTTTTTGTTGGCCCCCGCAAAGAGATGGTCACCCCCTGGAGCACCAATGCCGTTGAGATATGCCAGAATATGGGCATTGAAGGGATCAAAAGGATAGAGGGTTTTGTTGAGGCAAATTCGAAAGACGAAAAACATGATCCAATGCTACAAGCAGTTTATAAGGGAATGGACCAACAAATCTTTCGAATTGACAAGGAGCCCGAAGCCGTAATCTTTATTGATGATATTGTAAAATACAATCAAGAGGAAGGCCTGGCATTGAACGGGGATGAGATTGCTTACCTCGATGACCTTGCCAAACGGCTTGGGCGCAAACTTACCGATAGCGAGGTATTTGGTTTTTCGCAGGTAAATTCGGAACATTGCCGCCACAAGATTTTCAACGGTTCCTTTATCATCAACGGCGAAGAGATGCCCGAAACGCTTTTCTCCCTGATAAAGAAAACCTCAAAAGAATTTCCCGGCAAAATTATTTCTGCGTACAAAGACAATGTGGCTTTTATTTCCGGGCCGCTGACAGAACAATTCGCTCCTGAAACCCAGGACAAACCTGCATATTTCAAGGTAAAAGCAATTGATACGGTTATTTCGTTAAAAGCCGAAACCCATAATTTCCCCACGACCGTTGAACCTTTTAACGGTGCGGCCACGGGTTCGGGCGGAGAAATCCGAGACCGCATGGCCGGCGGCCAGGGAAGCCTGCCCCTTGCAGGGACAGCCGTATATATGACATCCTATTCCAGAACGGGAGACAAACGGGTTTTTGAACAACATACAAGTCCCCGCAACTGGCTTTATCAAACACCTGAAGAAATCCTTATCAAAGCTTCCAATGGGGCAAGTGATTTTGGGAACAAATTTGGCCAACCCTTGATTTGCGGCAGTTTGCTTACCCTGGAATGTTTTTCGGAACGGAAAAAATACGGTTACGATAAAGTGATCATGCTGGCAGGTGGAATTGGTTTCGGCAAAAAGGAGGACGCCCTAAAACAACATTCTCAAAAAGGGGAACGGATAATTGTGATGGGCGGTGACAATTACAGGATAGGAATGGGCGGTGGCGCCGTTTCTTCCGTGGCAACCGGTGAATTCAAAAATGCCATCGAACTGAATGCCGTTCAACGATCGAACCCGGAAATGCAAAAAAGGGTGATGAACGCCATCAGGGCCATGTGCGAAATGGACGAAAACCCCATCGTTTCCATCCATGACCATGGTGCAGGTGGCCACCTGAATTCACTTTCGGAACTGGTGGAAGAATCGGGCGGGAAAATCGATATTGGCAAACTCCCCGTGGGCGATCCCACTTTGTCGGCCAAAGAAATCGTCGGGAACGAATCCCAGGAAAGGATGGGCCTGTTGTTGAACGAAAAAGATGTTGATCTGTTAAAACGGATTTCAGAACGTGAAAGGGCTCCCATGTACGATGTGGGCATTGTTACAGGTGACTGGCGTTTCACCTTTGAGGATAAGAAAACAGGGGTAAACCCAATTGACCTGGAACTTGCCGATATGTTCGGGAAACCGCCCAGAACGGTACTTACGGATATCGAAAAAGAAACCCGTTTTGAAGAATTGGTTTACGATACATCGAAAATCAAAGAATATGTGAGCGATTTATTACAAATGGAAGCTGTTGCCTGCAAAGACTGGCTCACCAATAAAGTGGACCGCTCCGTGACCGGGAAAGTGGCCATGCAGCAAACAGCCGGGGCCATTCAACTTCCTTTGAACAACCTTGGTATTATGGCGCTCGATTACCAAGGGGAGAAAGGGATTGCCACATCCATCGGCCATGCGCCTTTTGCAGGCTTGATCGACCCCGGGGCCGGTCCTGTATTGTCAATTGCCGAATCATTGACCAATATCATCTGGGCACCAATTCAGGATGGCTTGCAAGGGATCTCGTTAAGTGCCAACTGGATGTGGCCCGCAAAAAACGAAGGCGAAAATGCCCGCCTTTACAAAGCTGTGAAGGCCGTGAGCGAGTTTGCCATTGCCCTGGGCATCAACATTCCAACAGGGAAAGACAGCCTTTCGATGACACAGAAATACAAAAACGACGTGGTTTATTCCCCGGGGACGGTCATTGTTTCTGCCGTGGGCGAAGTAAGCGACATAAGGAAAAGCCTGAGCCCTGTCTTGCAAAAATCATCGCACAGTGTTATGATTTATATTAATTTTTCGAAAGACGAATTTAAAGTAGGAGGAAGTACCTTTGCCCAAATGTTGGGAACGCCCGGTAATGAAACCCCGACCGTGAAAGACCCAAAATATTTTGCAAGGGCATTCAATACCATCCAAAGACTTATCAATGATGGGAACATACTTGCAGGGCACGACATCTCGGCCGGGGGGATGATAACAACTCTTTTGGAAATGACCTTTGCCAATGAAAAATCAGGATTGGACATTGACCTCACTTCCCTTGGGGAGGAAGATTTGGTGAAAATCCTGTTCAGTGAAAACCCGGGGATTATAATCCAGGTGGAAGATAAACATGAGGTGATTTCTTTGCTCAACCAAAACGAAATTGATTTTTATCCCATCGGATATCCTATTCCAGAAAGAAAAATCCTCATTAATAACGGAAAAGACAATTTGGAATTTGACATTGATTCCATGCGGGGCACCTGGTACAAATCATCTTATTTATTGGACCAAAAACAATGTGGGGTTAAATTGGCCAAAGAGCGTTTTACGAATTACAAAAAGCAAGCATTGAGTTTTGATTTCAATAAAAGCTTTACAGGAAAAGCATCGCAATTTAGCATTGAACTTAAAAGAAAAACAAAGGGACAAGCAAAGGCAGCCATCATCCGTGAAAAAGGGGTAAATGGTGACCGTGAAATGGCCTATTCCCTATACCTTGCCGGGTTTGAAGTGAAAGATGTACATATGACCGATTTGATTTCGGGACGGGAAACCCTGGAAGAAGTAAATATGATCGTGTTTGTGGGTGGTTTCTCCAATTCCGATGTGTTGGGCTCGGCCAAAGGCTGGGCCGGGGCTTTCCTTTACAACGAAAAAGCAAAAACAGCACTCGACAATTTCTATCAACG
>JAJRTT010000180.1 GCA_024278155.1 Bacteroidota bacterium
AAAGCGAAAAAAATCGACAAGGAGGAAGACAAAGGGGGACATTCACATTCAAAGCTGGCCAACTCATTTGCGGCAAGCATCATCAGGCACAAATATGTTTCGATAATAGGGACAGCCATCATCATCGTCGCTTCCGTAATAGGGATGCAGGAAATGTGGATCAACTCAAGTTTCCTCGATAAATTTGAAAAGGATAGCGATATTGTCCTCACCGACAAGTTCATCAATGACCATTTTGGCGGGACAAGTTCATTGAACCTTATCCTGGATGCAAAAGGGCAAAAAGACACTTTCAAGTCCCCCAAGGTATTGAAGCTCGTTGATAAAATGCAAAAGGATGTTGACAAGCAGTTAAAGGTTGTTGGAAACACGTTTACATTGACCGATTATGTAAACCGTATGAACAAAGTGATGAACGCCGATGACGAAGCATTCAACACGATCCCGGACAGCAAAAACATGATTGCCCAATATCTCCTGCTTTACGAAATGTCGGGCGACCCGGAAAACCTGAACAAAGTAGTGGATTACGATTACGAAAAGCTGAACGTGACTTTCCAATTGAAGAGCGACAACTCAAAGGCCATTAATTCAGCCTTAGATGTAATCCATACCTATGAAGATGACTTCAATAAATTGGGGATTACAATGAATTATGCGGGAAGTGGTTACAAAGGGCTTGTTTTTACCGACCTCATCCTCGAAGGACAGATCATGAGCCTGATATTATCGCTCATAATCATTATCGTACTGTTATCACTCATGTTCAAAAACATCTGGATTGGCCTGATCGGTTCTGTGCCAATCGTGATAACCGCTATGATCAGCTTTGGGATCATGGGCTTCCTCGGAATCCCTTTGAGCACGACAACCGCACTTTTATCAAGTATCGCCATCGGAATCGGAATCGACTATGCAGTGCATTTCCTGGAACAGTACAGGCACAATGCAGCAAATACAGATGACAAACTGGTGGCCGCACAAAAAACCATGGCACATTCGGGAAAAGCAATTATTTACAACGCTATTGTGGTAATAGCCGGTTTCCTCGTACTTATGTTCTCCGTATTCCCGCCAAACCGCGAACTCGGGGCACTGGTATCGTTGAACATGTTCACCAGCTTTGCCGGAACATTGACAATCATGCTGGTACTGGTATATATGTCGAATGTATATTTTAAAAAGAAAAATACCACTAAGGCACAAAATCCCTCAAAAAAGAAATAGGTAAAATTAAGATCAGTGGGATTTAGTGGTTTAGTGGCCAAAATATCAATACTAACAATAAAAAAACAAAATTATGAAAACATTAAAAATCACATCGGTAATTGTTGCCGTGATAATGGCAACCGGATTTTCAAGCCAGGCAATGGCACAGGAATTAAACGGCAGGGATATTGTCGAAAAAGTTTACAACCAACCGACCGGCGAAGACCAGACTTCGGACCTCACCATGACACTAATCAACAAAAGTGGAAGCGAACGGGTACGAAAAATCAAACAGTTCACGAAAGACCTCGGCGATGTGGAAAAAAGCATCATGTTTTTCCAATCACCGGCCGATGTCAAAAACACATCGTTTATGAGCTGGACCTATGATGATGAAAGCAAAAGCGACGACCAGTGGATCTATCTTCCCGCACTACGGAAGGTGAAGAGGATATCGAGCGAAAGCAAGAGCGACTATTTCATGGGCTCCGATTTTACATATGACGATTTGGGCGACCGCAAACTGGACGATGACACCCACAAACTTATCGGAAGCGAAACCATTGATGGCATTGATTATTATGTTGTGGAAAGCACACCGAAAGATGAAGACTATATGTATTCCAAAACAAAAACCTGGATCCGAAAAGACAATTTCATCGGTTTGAAAAAGGAGTTTTACGACGAAGATGGCGAATTGTTGAAAATACTGAAAATTAAAAAGTTTGTAGAAATATCAGGTTTTCTTGTCATCACCAGTTCCGAAATGGAAAATGTGCAAAAAAACCACCGTACCACGATGATCCTAAAAAACGTCCAAATCAATACGGGCATCCCGGCTTCCAAATTCTCTGAAAGAATGATGATGCGGGGGATTTAGGAAATGCGTCATTGCGAGGAATCGAAGGCTTGGTCTTGTGGGTTGGCCCTCTGCGGCAATCTATTTATGGTTGGCCGTTATAGCCAGCAGATTGCCACGGAACCCCTACTCTTCTATCCCTTCCCTACGGCTCCTCGCAATGACAAGTTACAATAACCTTTCAGGTCGATGAAAGCCAGTACGGATGAGACCCGGAAAGTTGGAAAAGAAAAACGATTGACAGAAACGATTTTCGATTTATGAAACCTTCGGGCTACAAAAGAAAACAATTTCAAGTAATTAGAAGACAACATAGCAATCAAAACAAATGAAAAACACCTTGAACATATTATTTCTGGTTAGCCTGCTTTTTTTCTTTTCATGTGAGGAAATGTTTGACTATTCAACCTATGTGATAAATTTTGAAGGGGAAAACAAGGATGTAAACAAAACGAATATTGACCGCTTAAACGGGAAGGATAGCGACGATACAATAAGAATTGCATTTACCGGTGATTCACATCGTTTTTCGGATGAGTTGAATGATTTTGTCCATGCAGTTAATGAGGTGAACCATTACGAAACCATAGACTTTGTAATACATGTTGGCGATATTGCCGACTTTGGTTTACCGCAGCAATATCTTTGGGGCAATTCATTTCTTCTGGATTTGGATTGCCCCTATATTGTTGTCCTTGGGAACCATGATATGGTGGGGAACGGTGGCCTGGCCTATAGTGAGATGTTTGGGGAATACAATTTCAGTTTCATTTATGGCGATGTAAAATTCATTTTCGCAAATACAAACAGCCGTGAATTCGGTTTTAATGGTAAAGTCCCCGATGTGAACTGGTTGGACTCCCAATTACAGCCTACAAATGATTTTAAATATGCAGTTGTAGTATTTCATGTACCTCCAATGGATGGTGATTTTGACCCGGTATTGGAAGAAGGTTTTCACTCTACTATTGCAAAATACAACAATGTTTTATTCGCAGTTCACGGGCATTTACACGATTATGAAATATATGCCCCATATTCTGACAGCACCTTATACCTTGACGTCTATGGTGTTGAACACAGGATATACAATATAGTAAGCATCTCTGGAGGAAAACTAAAGATAGAGGCAAATGAATTATAAGTTTAGGCAGATACTAATTTTTGTGATGCTGTTAGGTTCATCAGTTACTTATGGACAGGAGTCAGAAAGAGTTGATTCATCCAGCTACAGCAAGTTATTGCCCGATTATGTGAAACTGCAATACGCTGGCGGGATTGGTTTTTTATCGGCCGGGCTTGGATATACTTTTTTTGATCACAAGCTGGATGTCTCCTTCTTTTATGGATATGTGCCCACCTGGTTTACCCTTGATGATTTGCACAGTGTGAGTTTGCAATTCACGGCCAAACTAATTCGGATCGAAACAAAAAAAAACATAGAAATATTGCCTTTGAATATCGGTGCATATTTCCATCACACTTTTGGAAATGAATTTTGGGTGAAGTTGCCCGACAATTATCCCACGGGCTATTATTGGTGGTCTCCGGGCAGGAACACAGGTATATTTATTGGCGGTGAAATAAAAACAAAACTTTTTTCAAATCAGATGCCTGCTTCAGGAACAGCATTCTATTTTCGCATTGGGACAAGGGGCTTGTATTTGGCAAGCAAAGTCGGGAACTCAAGCATTCCCATAACAGACATTATCGAACTAGGGTTTGGAATAGCAATTTACAGGTAACAATTTATTTATGAGCGCAATTTTTATCATATTCGTTTTAGTGTTTGCATTATCAGTTTCCGGCACTGCCCAGAATACCAATGATACAACACGGAAAATTGAACTTGGCACTATTGCAAGTGTAAACCAGGGAAACAGTTATATCACATTTCCCACTGACATTGGCAATCTGGAGCCCCTTTGGTTCGAGGCGAATATCGTACCCAATTTCATGATACGGAAAAGTAGGAATTCCCGGCTAATGGGTGTGCTCACACCTCAAATAATTATCCGCATGTATCAGGAAGAATCTGAGCCTGTCCGTACTCCGAGTTATATTCCACAACTTGCTGTTTATTACAGCCTGGAAGAAACAAGATTAAAAAAGACATATACACTTTTCGGTAAATATGTACATCATTCCAATGGGCAGGACGGCAATTTTTATTTGCCCGATGGAGAAATCAACCTCATTACCGGTAACTTTTCCACAAATTATATGGAGTTCGGGATTATTGATAACCATTACAATAAGAAGTTCAACGCAATCCAGTTTTACAATACATCCATTGAAATACATGCACCCGGTTGGTCAAATCCAGAATTGGAAGGAAAATACAGTATGGTAAGATGGCACGCAGGGGTTTCCGTTTATAAAATCCCCTTGGGCAAACCTAAAGAAAACCATTTGCGGGCACGTATATCGTTAAAGGCCGGCGCAACGTGGATGTTTGGGAACGTGAACGATTGGCAACAGGTAACATGGGACAGGTTAAACGTAAACCTCACATTTTATTACCATCCCCGCTTCCTTGAAGATATTGGGTTTTTCGTCCAGGCTTACAATGGTTTGGATTATTACAATATTTATTTTGACCACAGGATTAAAGTTATCCGTCTTGGGTTGATGACAGAAATTTTAAAATTTTAAAAACAAAAAAAATGAAAACGAAAGGATTTTTATTGGCCATGGCCATTTTGGCAAGCAGTCAGTTAACAACGGCACAAAACGTTGACATTAACGGATTTGCCCGAAATTACACAGGGATGTTATACAATACAGGAGAATTTAACATGCTTCAAAACACACTTAACATAAACTTTGAAAAAGTAGGTGATAAAGTTGCCTTCAAGGCAAATCCCATGTTTTTCCTTTATGATATCGACAGCCTCGACTTCAAAATGCGCGAAATTTACCTTGACCTGTATTTTGACAAGCTTGACATCCGGGTGGGCAAACAACAAATTGTTTGGGGAAAAGCCGATGGTGTTTTTATCACGGATATTGTTTCTCCGCTAAATCTCTTCGAGTTTTTACTACCAGACTTTGATGAAATCAGGATAGGCGTTTATGCAGCAAAGATTAACTATTACTTTGGCAACAGTACGGTTGAGGCAATCTGGAAGCCCGTTTATGCAGGCAATATATACCCAGAAACCGGCTCCATTTGGTACAAGCCCCCGGAATTCCCCGCACCGCCAACTTTCGATCATTCAAAACAGGACATCGACCCCACTTTTGAAAACAGTGAGTTTTACTTAAAATATTCAATGACAAGTTCGGCCATTGATTTTGACTTAATGGGTGCTTACATCTGGGATCAAACCCCATATATGCACGTCGAGAAGGAATTTGGGTTCGACACAGTGACTAACCAGCCAGGGCTTATCGGGTTAAACATTACCCCTGAACATAACCGCCTGAATGTTTTCGGGGGCTCGTTTACATCTACCATCAAAAGTTTTGTGGTCCGGGGTGAGGCAGCCTATTACAACGGAAAATATTTTCAGACCACCGACCCAATGGCCGAAGGGGCACTCAGCCAAAATGATTACCTTCACTATGTTGTGGGCATTGATTACAGTATGGGACATTTAAAATTGAGTGCCCAGTTTATCCAAAAATACATCATGGATTACAATGATTTTATCGATGAGGAAGAATTTGGGAACACAATGACATTCCTTGCCCGTTATGATGCCGTGCGCGAAACCCTGCACCTGGAACTGTTTTCATATGTTGGCCTCAATTACGGTGATGCGCTCATAAGACCCAAAGTCACTTACGATTTTAGCGATAGCTTTTCAATTCTCCTGGGTTCAAATATTTTCGTGGGCGATGAAAGGGGAATGTTTGGAAAGTACGTGGACAATTCAATGATCTATACAAAGATCAAATACAATTTCTAAAACATGAAGCAAGCATCAATAAAACAAAAATGGAGCAAGCGTCCACGCTTGCGCTTAATCCAGAATATGTAGCAAGCGTCCACGCTTGCGCCCAATCATTTAACAATAATATGCCAAGCGCGGACGCTTGGCTCATGATAACAGTTAATACTTAGCTCGAACAAAATACAATATCAACACACAAGCGTGTACGCTTGTTCCAAAAATCAAAATATGCTAAAATTAAAATTAATCACATCCATTGTCATCCTGGTTTCTACATTTAGCTTTGGACAGAAAGCCGATGAAATAATCGGCAAATACCGTTTGCCCAACAAGCTGGATGTTGAGATATTCAAAAGCAATGGCAAATATTCCGGCAAAATAATAGCATTGCGGGATTTTGACGAAGGCCAAACGACCGACATCAACAATCCCAAAAAGTCAAAACGCAACAATCCCTTGATTGGAATGGTCATCATCAAAAACCTTGAATTTGATGCAGACAAAAAACAATGGATAAACGGCGAAATGTACGGGCCCGAAAAAGGGATGTTCTTCAATTTGAAGATTACCGAAATGCGCGAAGATGAAATTGAGGCCGTGGGCTCGAAATATTTCTTTTGGAAAACACTTGAGTGGAAGAAGATTTAAAACAAAAAAACCCAAAATCCCTGAAATCAATCCATAATAATCAATAAGCGAAACAATGACAGCTGCATGTGCGCCCAGTATAAATTTAGTGGCAAACCAGATTGAATCCAGTTTTTGTTTCATCTTTTTTTGATGGAGGTTGCAAAGGGCTTCCAAATCGGAACCGGGGAGTTCATCGGGCAACATATTTAAAATATCGCCATCCGCCTGGAAACTGGAGTAAAACAGTATATTGCTTCCCCTTTCCCCTGTCGGGAATTTTGTTGTTATAACGAAATCCCCCCTTCTGATCAATTGCCTGACCGATCGAATGCTATCAAAAATAACGAAGGGAAACGGAAAAAGATAAATAATGTCATACGGTTTTAATTGTTATAAAGTCTAATATGTTGGACAGATGTAAATGGAAACCAAAGTTTTGGGAAATCAAATTTGAATAAACCAGGTATCGCAGATAATTAGATTCATTACATTTGCAGTCATTCTTCATTTTTGCAATTAAAAGTTAAAACAATAGAATGGAATCAACCAAAAACACCGATTTTCCACTAACCAAAATAATTGCCACATTAGGGCCTGCAAGTTCTGATACTGAAATTATCCTAAACCTTATTAAACAAGGCGTAAGAATCTTTCGGCTTAATTTTTCGCATGGAACTTTTGAGGATTATGAAAAGTTATTGAAAAATGTAAGAAATGCAGAAAAACAATCAGGCGAGCACATAGCTCTATTAGGTGATCTGTCCGGACCTAAAATAAGGGTTGGGAAAGTCAAGGAGGGTGGTATAAACTTACAAAATGGGCAGGAAATAAGGTTCATAAAAAAAGATATCATAGCTGGGGGAAAAAACCATGAAAATATATTCAGTTCCACTTTTCCACAATTTATCGATGAAGTAAAAAAAGGAGAACGGATACTTTTAAACGATGGCAACATTGAGTTAAAATGCCTGGGAAGGTCGGGAAAAGGAGATAATGTAGAATTAATCTGTGAAGTAATTAATGGAGGACTAATAACCACCGCCAAGGGAGTCAACCTTCCTGATAGTGATTTGTCAGTTCCATCCATGACAAAAAAAGACTTTAAGTGTGCTAAATTTGCTGTTGAAAAAGACTTTGATTATTTGGCATTAAGTTTTGTCAGAACTGGAGAGGATGTTAAAATGCTGAAAACTGAACTAACCAGACTGGGGGCCAGGCCCAACAAAAAGATTGACACCAAAGGTGACCTGGGATTTACCGAAGACAGTGTATCGTTAAAAAATTATATCCCCATAATCAGCAAAATAGAAAAACCACAGGCTATAGATAACCTCGAAGACATTATCAATGAAACAGATGGGATCATGGTGGCCCGAGGTGACCTGGGGGTTGAAATGGATATTGCAGAAGTTGCGGTTCTCCAAAAAAAGATCATACATATGTGCCAGGAACATGGGCGCCCTGTAATAGTGGCCACCCAAATGCTGGAAAGCATGATAAATTCACCTGTGCCCACAAGGGCTGAAGTATCGGACATAGCCAATGCTATTTTTGATGGGGTCGATTCGGTCATGCTTTCAGGTGAAACTGCCATAGGCAAGTATCCGGATAAAGCTGTACAAATGATGAAAAGAGTTTCTTTAAAAACAAATGCTTTTATTAAAGAACATAATCTCCAGTCAACAACAAGGTTAAAACCTCTTTTTATGGATAGAAATGCAGTTGTTGCCGATGGGGTCAGGACCATTGTTGAAGGGATTCATCCAAAGTTTCTTATTATCTGGACAAATCTTGGCGGAAATGCAGTTAATCTTGCCCAGCAAAAAACAACCATTCCAATTATTGCTTTTAATGCAAATCGAAAAAGGTTAAGGCAATTGTCCCTATTATATTCCATTAAACCTGTTTTTATGAAACAACCCAAATCAGGAAGTGCATTCATAAAATCAATCGACAAAATTTTAATTGACAAAAGGTGGGCAAAAAAAGGAGATGCTGTTATTATTGTTTCACCGGACCCCATTAAAAAGATAAGCGTTGCGAATAGAATTGTAATCCATTATCTGGGCGAATCAGCTGACGATTAACCCGCATTGTTCATGCTCTTGTTTATCATTAATTTTAATTTACAAAAGGGGAATGGACAATGCCAATTGGGCTAAAGGATATTTCTTTCATTTTTAATCTTGTTTAATCTCAAATATATTCCCACTCTTGTCTTTCACAAAAACCAGGTCGAAATGTTCCCGTTCAATCCGGGTCACATTATAATTGTTTTTGATGGCTTTTCTAATCAGTTCTTCCCTGTCAGGAACCGAAACACAAATGTGGTCAAAGCCTTTTTCAAGGGGCTTGGGCAAAACAAAAACCTCAAAAACCAAATCATCTTTTTGTAATTGATATGCGGTGATTTCATCTCCGATCCCAAATATTCCAACAACTTTATCCTTGGCTATTTCAAAACTCCTGATATCTTTCATCCCAAGCAGGTTTTTGTAAAAACCTTCGATTTCGGATTTATCCGTAATTGTTATTGCAATGTGGTTCAATTTCATGAATTGAATTTATCTTCATCCCATTTTTTGGGATTGGTTTTAATATAATCTGAAATTGTAATGTACGATCTTTCGTCCCTGATAATATGGTCCCAATATCGCTTTTGCCATAAACGCTTTTCAAACCGCGGCCAATTTTTGTTTTTCACACCACGAATGTATTCATTGGTGGTCATGGTTTTAAACCAATCCATCATATCAAACAATGATGCGTGGTATTTTTTGTTATCGGGGCCGTATTGTGGTTCGGGACGCCCACCCGTTTCGGGACGTCCATCCGTTCCGGGACGCCCATCCGTTCCGGGACGCCCATCCGTTCCGGGACGCCCATCCGTTCCGGGACGCCCACGTAGGGACGTCCCTACGTGGGCGTCCCTAACGGGGGCGTTTTCAACAATAACAACGATGCAATGGAAATGGTTTGGCATTACCGAATGGACATCGCATTTCATGTTTGGATATTTATTTTCCAATTCAAAATACCATTTTTCGACCATGGTACCGGCATCATTCAAAATCATTTCCCCATTTTTTATTTCCCCAAACAAATGCAATCGGTTTTGCACACAAATGGTGATAAAATATAATCCCGGTTTGGAATAATCATATCCTTTTAACCGGATGGATTGTCGATTGTGTATTTTAGGATTATATTTCATTTCGAGTTTTATCAAATAAATTAGCCCCCCCCCAAATACCCAATCAGCCCGACAACAAATGCCACAATAATGTTCACGGTTTTTACGGCAAGGAAACCCCGTTTCGATTCGGCGAGCAAAGGCAACATCCCATGCCCGTCCTGGGAAATGGAACTGGCGATCAGAACACTGAACGGTATTGCCCCCTGAACAAACAAGGTGACGAAAACCAGGTGCGGCCCGGATTCAGGGATAACGCCCACCAAAACGGCAATGACCAGTACGATCAACATATTATCGGAAATCCAGGATTGCACATCAATATATTCCATCAGGAAATGAATGGCCACCAACGTCCCAAATGTCCACAGGAAAATCCGCGGCACATGCACTTTTACAATGTGTTCCCAAAGGTGCTTTTTCAGGAAATGCTCGGGCACGCTTACCACCACAAACAACGAAAAACCAATGGTCAGGATGATTGTTGTTTTCAGCCATACAGGTTCATCACCTGCAAGGACCCCTGTTAGCACGCCAACCAATAATACCAGGATAAGGATCACAATGATGACCCGTTGTTTTGAGGGATGTGACAAATATTGCAATAATTTATCCTTTTGAAAACAATGGCATTGGTCTTCGGTATGGAGCGGAAAATGTCGTTCGGAGAATTTTTTTGTAAACTTACCTGTTGCCACAAATTTATCACTGACATAACCTGCCAGAATTCCAATCACCAAAATGATAAGCGTTAACAAAATGGCCTTTTGCGGGAACATGGCAAACATCACAAAGGCTTCGTCGCCACTGGTGGCAATCATTGCGGCAACCACGGCCCCAAAGGAAACCAGCCGGTGCGAAAACAAAGCCACCACGGTAAAAGCCCCAAGGCAACCGGGAATCGCCCCCAACAGTCCCGCCACGATATATTGCCTCCACTTGCTTCCTGACAGGTATTTTTGCCAAAGACCGTGGGATTGCACATTTACATACTCGATAACCAGCATCATAACAAACACAAATCCGGTTATCATCAGGGCATTTAATAGTATATGGTATATATTTTCAAGCATATTGCTGTTTTTTTTGTTTGCCTATGATCCCTTTTGTACCATCTATATGATTATATTCAATGTAGGTGTCAAATGAAGTTCTGTCATTTAAATAATTCCCTTTAGGAGAAGGGGCAAATTCAATTTTAATGTTTTCCCTGTCATCGATAATAGACCTGCTTTCAATTGATTTTATACAACCACCTAAAAGTTCATTAAATACATCTTTACAATAACTCAATTCGTGTTTGAATGGAACAAATAAATTGAATGGAATATGTTCACTTCTTAACATATCTGAATAAAGGTTAACGTAAAAGTTTGGGAATCTTTGCCGAACAATAGAAAAAACGGAGAGCCTTTTATAAAAATTTCCACCTTTTTTTCCTGCCGAATCCGTTAACCAAGTTTTATTGGTTTTGTAATCAGTACTAATATGCTTTTCTCTATAATTAATCTGATGCTTTTTTGCTTTTTGTTTAAACTCTTTGTTTGTCATTTCATTCTTTCTATTTGTCAGTTTCGTTAAATGGCTTGTAAATTTATGGATAATCACAACCCAAGTAACACTTAATCATAAAATCCTACATCTCCTTGATCTTAATATTCCTGAACCACACATCATCCCCATGATCCTGAAGACCGATATAGCCTTTTTCGGCTGGGTTTAAAAAATCTTTGTAATCCTTGAACTTGCTGTTCAAAACCATCTTTTTCCAGTCATCTGTCCAAAGATGGTATTCCAGGACATTTTTCCCGTTCACCCAATGCACGACCGTCCCCCTGTAAACCATCACTTTCACATGGTTCCAATCACCGGCGGGTTTCACGGCATCAAAATCACCCGGGATCAGGTCATATAAAGATCCGGCTGCCCGGTTTCCATCGACCCCGAGTTTTGCATCTGGGTGTTTGGCATTGTCAAGGATTTGCATTTCAGG